>CAYRII010000098.1:0-9138 GCA_964424245.1 uncultured Terriglobales bacterium
TCGGCCTCGATCACCAGGACGAGAACTTCAACAACGGCAACCTGGGAAGCTGCATGGACTACACGAGCGATCCGGATGGTCCGCCCTCCAACGAGCATCCCAACTCGCACGACTACGAACAACTGGAAACCATCTACGAGCACCTGGATTCCACCACCACCGTGGGCCAGGACGCCGATAGCGGCCCGGGCCGCGGCAACAAGGCGCCTCCGGCGATGACCGACATCGACCTGGACGGGCCGGGACAGTGGGGCAGGCTGGTAAGCCGCTCGCGCGATGGCGGCAAGGAAATTTACGAGCTCGACTTCGGCAACGGGTACAAGGTGTTCACCTTCGTCACCTGGACGCTGGAAGAGCGCGGCCGCCGCGGCAGTTCTCACGAATAGGCCGCACCTAGCGCCTTCTGCAAATCGGGCGAGGCCGCCAGGCCTCGCCCTTGGTTTTTTTCCGCGCCGCGCGGAGCCGCACACGAAAGTTCAGGACCGAAAGTCCATGAACGACGGTGTCCCTGAGGACATGCGAAAAGCGTTGCGCGCACAGGGAAAGAGTCCTATGCTGGGCGCGTTCCCTCCCCGGATAGGCAGGTGCCGCGCGCTGGGCCTGGCTGCTGTTTTCCCTCCGCACCAGCCGCAGCCGCGGACGTTGCAAAACGCCACCGAAGACTGGATGCCCATGACGCCGCTCGCTGCGAGCCCGGAACCGTATGAAGACGTAGAGATAATCATCTACCGCCTGAGCCAGCAGTGGACCGAGCTGTGGAACTCCGGGCAAATTGACAAGGTGGTGGACCTCTACGCCAAGGATGCGCTCTACCTGCCGGCGCGCCACGATCCCATCCACGGCCGGAGCAACATCCGCAAGTTTCTGCTCGGCCCCATGCAGCAGGGCGCCACGGACTTTGCGCTGGAGATCAGCTTCATCCAGCGCGCCGGGGACCTGGCCTACGACGTGGGACGCTACTCCATCAACCTGCCGCAGCCGGACGGCACGAAGAAGCGCGATCAGGGTCGCTACCTGGTGGTGTGGCAGCGCCAGGCCGCCGGCGATTGGCGCATGCTGGTGTTCGCCGCGTGGTCCAGCGAGCAGCCGCAGCAGTAGCCAGTGGCGAGTGCCCAGAAACCACTACTCAGTCTGCAGGGAAAACCGAAAAGCGGGCTAGCGCGCGGCTTTGAGGATGTTTTGGTAGCGCTTCCACCAGGCTTCACGCACCTGGGCCTCGGTGACGCCGGCCACGTCATAGCAGGGCGAGACCAGTGGCAGGGCCTCGGCGACCTCGATGACCACGAAGGCGCGCAGGTTGATTTCGCCGATGCCGTGCTCGGTATCAATCCAGCGCGTGCCGTAGAAATCGCGGATCTCGTCGCACAGCGGCCCGCTATCCACGACGGTGGCGGTGCCGCGGAAGCGGTAGCCCTTGCGCACCACGGGATCGACCACGTTGACCTCGACCGCCGCGTTCTGGCGCAGGTTGCGCATGGTGGCCGGGGAGCGGATGTCAGCGAAGACCAGATGGTCTTCGTCCCAGACGGTAAGCGTGCCCTTGGGAGAAAGGTTGGGAGTGCCGTCGGGCGAGACTGAGGCTACGTACCCCAGGCTCTGCTCGCGCACCAGGCGCTGCATGTCTTCGGTGAGGATGCCGGGCATGAGGGGAGATGATTGAGCGGCGCGCGGGAGAAGTCAAGAGGGTCGCTAGGCAAAAACGGCGACCAACCCGCAGCTACTCCTGGGGCGCGTCGCACTCCTCGAGGCACAGGACCTTGGAGACGGTGATGCCCACATCCACGCCCTCCTGCATCTCGCGCAGGTCGGTCTGCTCGACCATGACGCTGATGCCGGTGGCCTTCTGCGTGGCGGTGAAGGTGACGATCATCTGGTCGTCGCCGGAATCTTCGTAGGTCCAGCCCTCAGCGAGCATGTCCTGCACGCTCTCGACCAGTCGGCGGAACTCTTTTTCCGCTGCTTCCATCGTCTGGAAGGTGCCGAAGCTGCAGTTGTACATGTAGGCGAAGGCGGCGCAGTCGGACTTGGCCGAGGGCTTGAGCTTGCCTTCCCACTGGCGCGGGGGGCCTTCGCGCGGCTCGCCGCGCAGGTTGACGAACCCAGCAGGGGCTTCCTTGAGCGCGGCGCGCACGAAGGTGCAAACGTCGTCACATTTCTGCTCTTCGGCGAACGCGCCGGCGGACAAGGGCAGGGCGATCGCAACCGCCAGAAGCGCAGTCATACGCCAACCGAACGGAGTGTTCATAGCCGCCTCCCAGCGGGAAGAGTGCTCAGTAGAAGTCCGAGCAACTGAGGAAAAATCCGCAGCCGGGGCAGACCAGCTTGCAGTGCTGGTTCTGGAGGCTGCTGGAGCAATTGGGGCAAAACTGGATGGCGCGCGCGCTGCCCGCGGCATGCGGCGAGGCGGCCACGGGTTCAGTGCTTTTCGGAATCGTCGTCGTCGGCTTTGGCATGGCCGTTGATGCCGTTCAGGGCACGCTCGACGTCCTGCTTGCGCTTGTCGAAGGCGCGCTCCACGGCGGTCTCCAGCTTGGAAAGGTAAGCGGGCTGCGCGTAGCCGCGGGCGCCGGAGAGGGCGAAGTCCCACTGGTCGGGAAGCGGCAGAACGGCAGCACGGCGCGCCGGCTGCGGCGCCAGCATGTAAGCCATCCAAACCAGCGCGCTGATGGTGTAGGCGGCGCTCTTGAGCAGGGAGAGAGTTACCTCAGCCGCGACGCCCAGAGTGGAAAACAGGGTGACCAGTGTGAGCTGAACCGCAGCGAAAAATCCAAAGCCCAGTGCGATGCCAAACACGCGATGGCGCCAGGAGAGGCCCAGATGGTCGGCGAACAGGAACAACAGCAGTACCAGCCCGCATTGCAGCACGCGGATGCTGCGCTCCACCGCCAGAACGCCGGCCACGACGCGATCGGCATGCTCGCCGGACGAAGAGGCGGCCACCACCACCGCCACCAGTGCCAACACCAGCGCCGACCAGCGGAACATCAGGAGGCCCAGGCGGCGCAGTTCGGCATAAGGGCGGAAGGCCTCGAGAAAGATCTCGTAAATCACCGCCAGGCCCAGAAGCACGCTGATGCCGCCCGAGGTCCAGTAGGCGTAGAAGTACTGCTCGTAGAAGCGGTGATAGACGATGAACAGAGTAGCGAAGCTCACCACCTGGTAGGCGGTGTAGGAAAAGAAAAAGGGGAACTGGGCGCGCAGGTTGCGGCGCACCATCAGAAAACACAGTCCCACCTGCAGGAACGCAGGCGCGATCCAGAGGGCGTATTGCGTGAGGCCAACCACGGACATGGGTTACCGGGAGCGAGCATAGCCCAACTCCCGGCAACTCGCAATCCTTCTCGCAGCGATCGAGCTACGAAAGTGCGAAGCGCCCGGTTATGGCTCGATGGGCGGCTTGCAGTTGGGGTCCGAAGGCCGGCACAGAGGCATGGGGGCGCCGCCATCGGAATAAGCCACCGCCTGCGCACTGGCCACACTGGAAGGCGTGGAGGCAGGCGCGGTAGCAGTTGAGAGACCTGCCAGAAGCACGGTGGCAAACAGCAGGCGCAGCAAGGTGTTGGTGTTCATTTGGTTCTCCTTTAGTTGGGTAGAAGTCAGGGATTTCCCGTGGGCCGAAAACAGAGAAGTATACGCAGCGCCGGTGCTGCAGCCTACGGGATTTTGCGGCACAAGCGGCACACGAGGAGGGGTACGAATTCGCTCACGGGCCGGACGATCCGTGCTGGCCGGCGGCGCGCGGTGGAGACCGCCCTCCGGCCGGGCGCAGGGCGCGCCCGGCGGGAAGGAAACTTAAGGAGGAAGCTTGGTTGGTATCTCTTCCGGGGGTACTTTCTTCACATTGCGAACCAGGTACCAGGTGATGACCAGGCCGCCAAAGAGCATGTAGCCGCGGGTATCGTCCAGGCCGCCGATGGGGCTGAAGACAAAGGCCACCAGCATCCAGACGGCGCTGGCCAGCGCCACGGCGATGATGCGGCCCGGAGCCTGCGTTTGCAGGCGGTTGAAGCGAAAACCCAGGTAGAGATCCACCAGACAGAGGATCACTCCCAGGAAGGAGAAAACCATGAGCAGAGTGTCGCCGGGTCGCGGCGGCCGCAGGATGAGCTCGTAGCTCAGGTACGCCAGCAGGGCCGCCATGGCAATCAAGCTGAGCCGAAGCTTTTTCACGGTGGGTTTCAATGCCATTGTTGTTTTTGTCCTTTCGTGACCTTGGAAGGCGCCGAATCCTGAAGACGGGGAGACAGCCCGGAACGCACCGGATGCCCGTTGGCGCGCCAAGTTCCGGTTTCCGGACCGCACTCTAGCAGAAAGCTCAA
The DNA here is from genome assembly GCA_964424245.1 of uncultured Terriglobales bacterium. Lineage (GTDB taxonomy): Bacteria > Acidobacteriota > Terriglobia > Terriglobales > Acidobacteriaceae > CAYRII01. The sequence goes on from CAYRII010000098.1 coordinate 4,320, forward strand.
GTAGGGCGAACGTTAAGCGGGGCAGGGGAAAGGTGTCAAGGAAAAACTTGGAACGGCGGAGCAAAGGGTGTCGCCAGCGTGTTGTTCTTGACACTGCGGAAAGGCGGAGAGTAGGTTCGCGGGTCAGTTTGCGCCCTCCGCCACCGCGGGGAGGCAAACCACCCGGCATGCTGCTGGCCCGGCTCATCCGGCAGACGTGGCGCAGCCTGAAACGGCAGTTGCACTGGAGCAACCCGGCCGAAGGCTGAGGCTCGGGCCTGCGTCCCCCAACCCCTCATGCAGCATTCGGAAAGCCAGAGCCAATCCCCCGAACTTTTCCCCGGCGGCGGGGGCGCGGCGGCGCGCGCGAAATGGTATCTTGTAAAGCTGTCGAGACGGCAAAACTTTTTCTACTCCATGCATTGCGAGGGAGGAAGGATGACACGAAAAGCCAGCGCGGTATGGAAGGGAGGGCTGAAGGACGGCAAGGGGAGTGTCTCCGGCCCGAGCGGGGCGTTGAAGGACACGCCCTACTCCTTCAGCACGCGCTTTGAGAACGAGCCCGGGACCAACCCGGAGGAATTGATCGCGGCGGCGCACGCGGGATGCTTCTCCATGGCGCTTTCGGCGCAACTGGGAAACGCAGGGATAACGCCCGAGAGCATTCATACGACGGCCACGCTCTCCATGGAAAAACTGGAGGCGGGCTGGACCATCACCACCATCCATCTGGACGTGCAGGCGAAGGTGCCGGGCGGAGACCAGGACAAGTTCCTGCAGGCGGCCAACAACGCCAAGCTGGGGTGCCCGGTCTCGCGCGTGTTGAACGCCAAGGTAACGATGGACGCCAAGATGGAAGGCTGAGGCCGCAAGAGCAAACAGCATGCACCCGACCACGGCATCCAGCGGCGTAAAGGAGGGCGCGCAGCGCGCGGCGCGGCTGGAGAGCGCCCTGCGCTCGGTGATCCGCGGCAAGAACGACGTGGTGCGGCTGGCGCTGGTGGGCATTCTGGCACGCGGTCACCTGCTGATTGAAGGCGTGCCGGGCGTGGGCAAAACCACGCTGGCGCACGCCCTGGCGCGAGCGCTGGACTGCAGCTTCCAGCGCATCCAGTTCACCAGCGACATGCTGCCCTCCGACGTGGTTGGCATCTCCATCTACACAGCGGCAGAGCAGCGCTTCGAGTTCAAACCGGGGCCGGTATTCACCAATGTGCTGCTGGCGGACGAGATCAACCGCACCACTCCCAAGACGCAATCGGCGCTGCTGGAGGCCATGAACGAAGGCCAGGTGACGGTGGACAGCCGCAGCCACACGCTGCCGCAGCCCTTCCTGGTGGTGGCCACGCAAAACCCGGTGGAACACCACGGTACCTATCCGTTGCCGGAGTCGCAACTGGACCGCTTCCTGATGCGGGTGCGCATGGGATATCCGGAGACGGAGAGCGAACGCCAGATTCTGCGCTCGGAGGCGGGTGCGGCGCGGCTGGAGGGGCTGCGCCCGGTGATGTCCGGCGCGGACATCGTGGTCATGCAAAAGGAAGTGGAACAGGTGCGCGTGGACGAGTCGCTGGTGAGCTACACGCTGGATGTGGTGCGCCGGACGCGGGAGTCGGACCTGCTCTCGCTGGGGGTTTCGCCGCGGGGCGCACTCATGCTCTACCGCGCGGCGCAGGCGCTGGCTTACGTCGAGGGCCGCGGCTTCACCCAGCCTTCGGACTTCAAGTCGCTGGTGGTGCCCGTCTTTGCCCACCGCGTGGTGGTGGACGCGCGCTACGCCTCGACGCTCAAGAAGTCGGAACAGGCCGACCAGGTCCTCGAGGACATTGTGGAGAGCGTGCCCGTGCCGGTGTGAAGAAATTGAATTCTTGAATCATTTGAGACTGCCGCCTTGCCGAAATTGAGGAATCAGGCAGGACTATCGCAGTGAGCGCAGGGCGGAAAGCGGAGCGCGGGCAGAAAACAGTTTCGAGTTTCCAGTTTCGAGCGGAAAGCCGAGATCCAAAAGCCACCAAACCGCTTATTGACCATTATTATTGACCATGGTACACTCTAGTAGTTTTTAGAGGGAAGGGCCGTGGAAGAGATTGCCATCTCCGAGTTCAAGGCCAAGTGCCTGGCGCTGCTGGAACGGGTGCGCAAGACCAAGCAGCCCATCCGGGTAACGCGCTTTGGAAAGCCAGTAGCCGAGGTAGTGCCTGCGTCTCCGTCGGCCGGGCCGGCGGAGTGGCTGGGGTCGATGGCGGACAGCATGGAGATCGTGGGCGACATCGTCTCCCCGGTGGTTGAGGAAAGCGATTTCGAGGCGCTGCGCGAGTGAAGTTGCTGCTGGACACGCACATATGGCTGTGGAGCCTGGGGGAACCGGCGCGCCTGGGGAGCCGTGTCCGCAGGGAGATGCAAGACCGGGGCAACGAGCTGTGGCTCTCTCCGGTGAGCACATGGGAGGCGCTCTTGCTCCACACCAAGGGCAGGATCCGGCTGCATGGAGACACGGCCGAATGGCTGGCGCGGGCCACGGCGCACCTGCGGGAAGCCCCGCTCACGCATGAGGTGGTGCTGGCGGCGCACCAGCTTCCGCTGCCCCACCCGGACCCGGCCGATCGCTTTCTGGCGGCAACCGCCCGGGTGCTGGGCCTGACCCTGGTGACCGCCGATGACCGCCTTTTAGGCCTGGGAGAGGTTGCGACCCTGGCGAACCGCTGAGGAGCGGGCAACGATTTCGCCGGATGGGGTGAGTATGTCTTTTCTGCGCTTTCTGATGCTGCTGTCGCTGGCCGCGTGGCTGGGCGGCATCTTCTACTTTGCGCTGGTGGTGGCGCCGGCGGCCTTCAGCGTGCTCCCCACGCGGAACCTGGCAGGGCTCCTAGTGACGCGCTCGCTCACCGCGCTGCACGGCGTGGGACTGGTGGCCGGGCTGACCTTCCTGGCGGCGTCGCTCACGTACTTCTACTTCACCACCGGCTCCTCCCACGCCCTGGCGCTGCGCCACGTGCTGGTGGTGGTGATGCTGGCGCTTACTCTGTCCGCGCAGTTCATGGTGATGCCCAGGATGGCGGCGCTGCGCGCGGAGATGGTGGAGATTGACCGCGTACCGGAAGACGACGCGCGGCGCATCGAGTTTAACCGCCTGCACCGCTGGTCCACCACGCTCGAATCGGGAGTGTTTCTGCTGGGACTGGGAGTGCTGGCTTCGCTGGCGCGAAGGATGGGATAGGGCGGCCGCGAAATCGAAAAACAAGAAAGGCGGGGATTGCTCCCCGCCCCCTTTTTCCTTGGTACCCCGGGTCCGATGGTTGTCGGGCCCGGGGCACCTCCCCGTAAGGAAGTGGTTACTTGGTGAACTTGAACTTGGCAGTGTGCGTGGTACCGTCGTCCAGCGTGACACGCAGCTCCATGCACAGGGGTGCGAAGTTCTTGGCAGTTTGCCAGGTGAAGATGAACTGCTCGTCCGTCAAGTCGTAGCGCAGACCCGAGGAACCGCTGGTGTCCGCCGTGTCAGTAATCGGGTTGGTGATGGTCTCGCTCATGCACGGAATCTGGTAGTAGGTAATGCCCGTGACCGTGCTGAGTGCGCGGATGTAGTTGCCGCTGGCATCCTTCAACTGCCACTTCATGGGGATGGTGCGGCCGGCCTTGACGACGTTCACGACGTTATTGTCCACCGGGTTGAAGAAGCCCAGGAAGTCGTAGATCACCTGGTAGGTGCAGTCCTTGGTTGCCGTATTGCCCAGGTTGTCCACGGCGGTGAAGGTCACAGTCTTGGTGCCGACAGTGCTGGCGTCCACCGTACCGGAGAGCGTGCTGGCCCCGGCATTGACGCCTGAGCCCGTGCCGTCATCGGCGGAGATCGGCCCAACCGTGTGCAGGCCACTGCCCACGATGTACGGTCCCCCGGCAGGGCAGGTACCAAAGGACGGAGCAGTGTCATCCACGATGCGGGTCCGGCTGAAGTCGCTGGCGTTGCCCAGGTTGTCCGCACAATGCACCGTGTAGGTGTGCGAGCCGTCCGGCGTGGGCAGCGTAAAGCTGCTGCCCAGCGTGTACGCGGCGGCCGCGTTCGCATCGATCTGCAACGTGCAAGCTGCAATGCCGCTGCCGGAGCCGTCGTCGCCGGTTACGCCGAAGGAGGTGGACGACTTCACAAAGATGTTGCTGCCGTCGTCATATTTCGGCGTGCCGATGGTTTCGCTGTAGTTGTCCGGGGCGGTGTTGTCCAGGATCACCGTCAACGGATCGTCGCTGGAATTACCGACGTTGTCGGTGGCGGTGGCGGAGATGGTGTAGGTGCCATCGGGCAGCAGGCCGGAGAGCATGAAGTCGTTGTTTCCGCTGGCGCACGACGGCGTTTGCACCACAGCGTCCACACTGTTCTTGACGACGATGCTGCAAGTATCGAGACCGCTGCCGGCATCGCTGACGGCCACCCGCAGCGTGGTTGCCGAAGTGACGAAGTCGTTGGAACCATTGTTGTAGTGCGGTCCCATGTGGATGCTCTTCGTGATATCCGGGCCCGTGGTGTCGCGGTAGTGGTTCTGGGACTGAACCTCTTCGCGATTGCCGGCAAGGTCCTTGCTGAAGAAGCAGACGCGCTGTTCGCCGTCCGGAGCGGGCAGGGAGAAGGGCCCGCTGTAGGCGGTGTAGCTGCCCTCGCTGGTGTTGGCCGGGCAGCTAGCGTCGTCGGCGATGATGGTGTAGAAGGTCTGATCGCAGCCGCTGCCGTCCACGTTGTCGGCGCAGGTTAGCGTGAAGGTGCTGCCGGAGCCGACGTAGAAGTCGTCGGTGCCGAACTTCGGCGCGCCGACCGTCTTGGTGGTGGTGGGCGCGATGTCATCGGCGC
>CAYRII010000099.1:0-9130 GCA_964424245.1 uncultured Terriglobales bacterium
CGTTCGGGTTGGTGAGCAGCCCCACGCGCCGCGGTGCGCAGTTCCCGGAGCTACGCAGCGGCTCAAAGTTGCGCGCTTCCAGCACGTCGATTCCGGTCTTGACTGTGGCCGACTCCGCCCGTTCCCCGGAGACCGTTCCCACACCGAGCGCGAGGGCCACGGCGTCCGCCACGCGGGCGCGCAAGGACTTGGCCGACTTGCCGCCGCGCGGGTGCACGGCGTTAGTGAGCAGGACGATGTAGGTGCGCGAGGCGGGATCGATCCAAAGCGACGTGCCGGTGAATCCGGTGTGCCCAAACGAGCCCACGGGAAAAAGCGTACCGCGCGGCGAAGAGTAGGGCGAGTCGATGTCCCAGCCCAGTCCCCGCTGGACGCCGGCTGCGGGAGGCTGTTGCGGCGAAGTCATGATGGCGATGGACTCTTTCGTAAGCACACCACCGCCGCCGTCGAGGAGCGCCTGCGCGTAGCGGGCAACGTCGTCTGCGGTACCGAAGAGCCCGGCGTGCCCTGCAACTCCACCCATGCGCCGCGCCGTGGGGTCGTGCACCACGCCGCGCAGCATGCGGCCGTTCCCGTCGAACTCCGTGGGCGCAATGCGAGAGCGCCATGCTTCCGGCGGGAGGAAGCGTGCCTCCTTCATCCCCAGGGGCCGGAAGATGTTTTCCAGCGCGAAGCGCTCCAGCGGCTGGGCGCTGACGCGCGCCACCAGTTCGCCCAGGACAAGGTAGTTGATGTCGCTGTAGACAAACTTCGTTCTCGGGGCGTGCGGGGGCTTTTCGTCGCAGACGCGGCGCCAGGCTTCTTCTCGTCCCCGCCACGGCTGGTCCAGATCAAGGTCAGGGCGCAGGCCGGAAAAGTGCGTCAGCAACTGGCGCACGGTGATGGCGTCTTTACCGTAGCGCGCAAACTCCGGCAGGTAGTGCGCCGCGGCCTCATCCAGCCGCACCTGGCCGCGCTCGACGAGCAGCATGACGGAGGTCGCCGTGGCCAGGGGCTTGGTCAGCGACGCCAGGTCGAAGATGGTGTCTGCCGTCATGGGCTCGCGCGCGGGCTCGAGCGAGCGGAATCCGAAGGCCTTGCGGTGGACCACCTTCCCCTTGTGGCCGACCACGACGACCGCTCCCGGGACTTCGCCCTGAACGACAGCCTGTTCCAGCAGAGCGTCGAGTGAACGAAACCCAGCATCCGGAGAGGCCGGCGGGACGTTTTGCGCGCCGAAGCCAGGGGTCGAAAGGGCAACAGCGAAAAGCAGGAGAGAAGGACACAAAGCAGGCGGGTTGGAAGGGACTCTCAAAATTCTGCGGCCCGGCAGCCGAGTGTGGAGCAAACAGGGAACAAAATCAAGCAACCAGCGGGTATGACCTCATGCGCTATCATGACTGCTGGCGATTTTCCGAGGCTGAACATCCACTGAGCCGCGCGACCGACACCCATACGACTTTACCGGCCCCATCCCACGGCGAGCAGGAACGCGTGTTTGCGCGCGCGCTGGCGCTGCTTGAAAGCGGCGTGGAAGAGCGCGCCTATCCCGGCGCCACCCTGGCAGTTGCTCACCGCGGCCAACTGGTCGCGCTCAAGGCCGTGGGCCGCTTCACCTACGACCCGGCCAGCCGCGAGGTTGCGCCGGATACCATCTTCGACCTGGCGTCGGTGTCTAAGGTCGTAGCCACCACCGCCATGGCCATGATTCTTTACGAATGCGGATTGCTGGACCTCGAAGCGCCGGTCGCGGGCATCGTGCCGGAATTTGCTGCGGACGATTCCCGGCGGCGCGACGTCACCGTGCGCATGCTGCAGGCGCACAGTTCCGGACTTCCCGCTTACGCCCGCCTCTTTGAGACGGCGCGCACGCGGGAGGCGCTGCTTGCCGCGGCCTTCCAGGTTCCGCTCGAAGCCGAACCGGGCACACGCGCCGCCTACAGCGACATTGGATTCATCGTGCTGGGCGAAGCCCTGGCGCGGCTTGCGGGAGAGGAGCTCGACACCTTCTGCCGTCGCGAGGTCTTTGGACCGCTGGGCATGGGGCGAACCTGCTTCCGCCCGCCAGCCGAATGGAAAGAAACAATTCCTCCCACGGTGGATGACCGCGACTTTCGCCGGCGCATTGTGCAAGGCGAAGTGCACGACGAAAACGCCAGGGTGATGGGCGGAGTGGCCGGACATGCCGGCGTCTTTGCCCCGGCGGGAGACGTGGCCACCTTTGCCCATTGCATGCTCGGCGGTGGCGCGCCGATCCTGCGGCGTGAGACCCTCGAAGTCTTCGCCTGCCGGCAGGCAGCGCCACCCGGCACTTCGCGCGCGCTGGGCTGGGATACGCCGTCGCAACCTTCGCAATCCGGGCGGCATTTGTCGCCGCAATCCTTCGGACACCTGGGCTATACGGGAACTTCGCTTTGGATCGATCCTCAGCGCCACCTTTCCATCACGCTGCTCACGAATCGCACTTGGCCGGACCGCAGCTCGCAGAAGATCAAGGAGCTGCGCCCGCGCCTGCACGACGCCATCGTGGAGACCCTTTCATGAAGAAGAAGCTTGCCGTGACGCTGCGCCGCATTCCAGGCAAAGCTTTGCGTCCCGCGCCGGACGGCCTGGACACGCTTATGCCCATCCAGATTGCCCGCCGCATCAACCAGGAAGACTCGCTGGTGGCGGCGGCGGTCAGGCGTTCCCTGCCGGCGGTGGCACGCGTGATCGCGGCCGCGGCGCGCGCCATCGACCGCGGGGGGCGGCTGATCTACGTGGGCGCCGGCAGCAGCGGCCGCATCGCCGCTCTGGATGCCGCCGAGTGCCCGCCCACGTTCGATACAGATCCATCCACGGTGCAGTTTGTGATTGCCGGAGGCACGCGCGCGCTGGCTTCCGCCACGGAAGCCGACGAGGACTCGGCCACGCTCGGCCGCCGCGACATGGCGCGCAAGAAACCGGGCAAGAACGATGTGGTAATCGGCATTGCCGCCAGCGGGCGCACGCCGTACACGGTGGCGGCGCTGGAGTATGCCCGCAGCCGCGGCGCTACGACAGCCGCACTCGCCTGCAACTATCGCACCCCGGTGGTGCGCGCGGCGGAGATCGCCATTGTGGTGGAGGTCGGCCCGGAGGTGGTGGAAGGCTCCTCGCGAATGAAATCGGGCACGGCGCAGAAGATGGTGCTCAACATGATTTCCACGGGAGCCATGGCGCGCCTGGGTTACGTTTACGGAAACCTGATGGTGAACGTGCACCGCAAGAACCAAAAACTCAAAGAGCGCGGTCTGAGCGTGCTGCAGCAGGCGGCGGGCGTGGACCGCCGCACGGCCGAGCGCGCTTTGCGCTCCGCCGGCGGCAGCGTGCCCGTGGCGCTGGTGATGCTCAAGGCGTTCGTCAGCCGGACGGAAGCCCGGCGGCGGTTGCGAGTGGCGCGCGGCCACGTGCGCCGCGCCATCGCCGGCATGCGCACGCCGCTGCCGGCCTAGGTCGTAGTATGGTGAACCGGCGCGGCGAAGCTTAGGAAAGGATCGGATGGACAAATTCGTCATTCGCGGCGGCAATCCCCTGGTGGGGACCATTCGCGTCAGCGGCGCGAAAAACGCGGCGCTACCCGCCATGGCCGCCGCCCTGCTCACCGACGAGCCGGTGATTCTGGAAAATATTCCCGACGTGCGCGATATCCAGACCACGCGCAAGCTTCTGGTATCCCTGGGCGCCGAGGTGGAACTGGGCTACGGGCGCGCGCACCATCGCACCACCATCAGTTGCCTGAACCTGCGGCCGGAGCCGGAGGCGTCGTACGAGCTGGTGAAGACCATGCGCGCCTCCACCCTGGTGCTGGGGCCGCTGGTGGCGCGCGCCGGATTTGCGCGCGTCTCGCTGCCTGGCGGCTGCGCCATCGGCGCCCGCCCCATCGACTTGCACATTCACGGACTGGAGCGCCTGGGCGCGGACATCACCCAGGAGCACGGTTTCGTAGAAGCCCGCGCCCGGCGGCTGCGCGGCGGGCACATCGTCTTCGGGAAAATTACGGTCACCGGAACCGAGGACCTGATGATGGCGGCCACGCTTGCCGAGGGCGAAACGGTGATGGAAAACTGCGCGCGCGAGCCGGAAGTGGCCGACCTGGCCGCGCTCCTCAACAAAATGGGCGGACGCGTGGAGGGCGGCGGCACCTCCACCATCCGCATTCAGGGCGTGGAAAAACTGCATGGCGCCCGCCACCGCATTATTCCCGACCGCATCGAGGCGGGCACGTTTGTGCTGGCGGGAGCGCTGACCGCGGGCGACCTGATTGTCTCCGCCTGCGAGCCCGGACACCTGACCGCACTGCTACAAAAGCTCGAAGAAGTGGGCGTGCGCATCCGCGCGAACGCGGACTCGGTGCGGGTCTCGGCGGACGGCGACCTCAAGGCGGCCGACGTTTCCACCGAAGAGTATCCCGGCTTTGCCACCGACCTGCAGGCGCAGTACATGGCGCTAGTGACCCAGGCCAAGGGCACGTCGGTGGTGACGGAAAACATCTTCGAGAACCGCTTCATGCACGCGCAGGAACTGGTGCGCATGGGCGCCGACATCAAGATCGAAGGGCACCGCGCCAAAGTGCGGGGGCGCACTCCTCTTTCAGCGGCCGCGGTGCTGGCCTCCGACCTGCGGGCTTCGGCCTCGCTGGTGCTCGCGGGCCTGGTGGCCAACGGCGAGACCATCATTGACCGCGTGTATCACATTGACCGGGGTTACGAGCGCATCGAGGAAAAACTGCGCGGCGTGGGCGCGCAGATGAAGCGCATCGGGGAAATGCTTCCCCGCCGCAACGCAGTTCCGGTTTCGCAAGGCTAGCTGGCGGCGCGGCTAATGCCCGACGGGCACCGCAGCCAGCGAGGCCGCCACCACAATGGCCAGCACTCCCAGCGACACCAGCGCATACTTGCGATCGCCTTCCTGCAGGAAACAGATCAGCGCCGCCACAATGCGCAGCACCGGCGTGGCCAGGAGAAGCACCATGCCTGCCTTCACCAGCCACGAACCCACGGCCGGCGCTGCCAAGTCCGCCGCCAGGCCCGCGGCGATCAGGGCAAATGAACCCCAAGCGCCTGCCTGCAGCACGCGGGCGACGATCTGCTCGCAGTCGCGCTTCATCCCAGCTTCCCTTCCGCCAGCTTCATGGCCATCTGAAAGGCGAGGAACAGCGTGACGCCGATGAGCAGGAAAAGTACGTAGCTGGAGCGCACGCGCGGCGCCAGGCGCGCGCCGGTAATCGAACCCAGGAAGACGCCGGCCACGAGTGGCGCCGCCGCGGCCAGGTTGACATCGCCGCGTCCGTAATAAATGTAGGCACTGGTGGCGGCGGTGACGCCGATCATGAAGTTGCTGGTGGCGGTGGCCACGCGCAGCGGCACGCCCATGAACAGGTACATCACCGGCACTTTGATGGGACCGCCGCCGATGCCCAGCAGCCCGGAAAATCCTCCGGCCACGAGCGACGCGCCCAGGCCCAGCCCGTAGCGCCGCACCTGATAGGCGGGAATCTCCGCCTGCGGTTGTTCGTTGCGCCCTTTCCACGCCCGCCGAACCAGCGACCCGGCGCTGTACACAAGGAGCAAGATGAACATCACCGCCAGAGCGCGGCGGTCGAGATATCCCGCGATCACGGCGGCCGCGGCTGCGCCCACTGTAGTGGCCAGTTCCAGGGTCATGCCCAGCCGCACATCGGTGACGTGCCGCTCGAGATAGACGGACGACGTGGCCGTGGAAGTGGTGATGACTGCCAGCAGGCTGGTGCCGATGGCGTGGTGCATGGGCAGGCCGAAGTACATGGCCAGCACGGGTGTGATGACGATGCCGCCGCCGATACCCACCAGCGCTCCCACCCCGCCCGCCATGGCTCCCAGAGCCACGAGCAGAAGCGTCATTTCGGCGCTCACTCGCTCTCCTCCCGCAGGGTGAGCACGCGGTCATTCTCCGCCGGGGCGCGCAACACGAATCCCACTGAAGCCAGCACCAACGCAGCCGCCGCCATCATGGTGAGGGGAATCGGCTCGCGCAGGAGCAAGGCTCCTTCCACCATGGCCACAATCGGGATCACCAGGCTCATGGACGTGATCTGGTAAGGCAGCATGCGTTTCAGCAGCCAATAGTACAAGGCAAAGGCGACGGCCGAACCGGCCACGGCAAGAAATAACAGCGCCAGCACTGCGTTGGGCGTCCAGCGCGAGGGCTGCGCGCTCTCCCAGCCGGCGCTTCCCGCCAGCAAAATGGCGGAGCCAATCACCAATTGCCACGCCGTGGTTACCCAGGAGTCCGTCTGCGCCAGCTCCAGCTTGGCATAGATCACCGACCAGCCCGTCGAGGCCACTGCACCCAGCACCGCCACGCCGCCCCACAGGGAGCGCGGGGTGACGGAAAGGCTGTTGGCAAACAGCACCAGGATGCCGCCCGATCCCAGCACCAGGGCAAACACCGCCCGGCGCGGCACCACGTGGTGGGTCATGAGCGGGGTCAGCACCGCCACTACCAGCGGGAGCGCGGTATAGAGCAGCGCTGCCATGGAGGAGGCGATGTACTGCTCGGCCCAGAAGAGGAGGCCGTAGGGCAAGGCCATCATGGTGATTCCGAGCACGCCGATGGCACGCCATTGGCGCGGGCCCTGCGGCAGCCGCCATCCCCGCACCGCCACCCCCGCAAACAGCAGCGCCGCCGCCAGGACGAAGCGCAGTCCGGCGGCGCGCAGGGGAGGCACATCCGCGACCACCACGCGGATGGCCACCCAGGTTGTGCCCCAGATGGCGCACAGCACCACGTAGGTTGCGAACTCGCGCAGCCTAAGGGGAGTCTCGGAGTTGGGGGTTGGCTGGGACATGACTTGAGTCAGAACTTGATTCCTCGGGACAAAGAACCTGCTCCGGACCGCCAGACAGTGTGACAGGAGAAAGAACTACGGCAAACAGGAAAGGCCATGGCCTGGGGCCACGGCCTTTTCCCAACCTCGTTTACGTCTCTCTAGCGCCGGCCGCCGCGTCCGCCGCCGCCTCCACGTCCGCCGCGCCCGCCGCCATGCCCGCCGCGTCCACCGCGCCCACCACGCCCACCAAACCCGCCTCCGGGCCTGCGGTCGCGAGAGCCGCTGTGTGCCGGGCGGGGCCCGCCTCCTCCTTCTACACGGTTGAAGTTGGGCTCGCCTTCAGCGGGTTCTTCTACAAAGTCGCCGCCGCCTTCGATGGTCACGGGCCCGCCTTCGGCTCCCGGCTCGCCCTGCATCTTGGCGCGCTGCTCCTTGAGGATGGCCTTGCGCGAAAGCCGGATGCGGTTGCCCTCGACCGAGAGCACCTTCACCAGGATTTGGTCGTCCAAATTAAGTTCGTCGCGAATGTCGCCGATGCGGTGCTCGGCCACCTCGCTGATGTGCAGCAGGCCGTCGGTGCCGGGGAAGATTTCCACGAAGGCGCCGAACTCGGCCAGCCGCACCACCTTGCCCAGGTAGGTCTTGCCCACCTCGGCGGTGGCGGTGATGTCGCCGATGATCTGCAGCGCGCGCGCCGCCGACGCTTCGTCGCTCGAGGCCACGTTCACCCGCCCCGAGTCTTCCACGTCGATCTTCACGCCTGTCTGCTCCACAATGCTGCGGATCACCTTGCCGCCCGGGCCGATGAGGTCGCGAATCTTGTCCACCGGAATGTGCAGCGTGTAGATGCGCGGCGCGTAGGGCGAAATGCTGGCCCGCGGCTCCGCAATCACTTCCTGCATCTTGTCCAGAATGAACAGTCGCCCGCGCCGCGCCTGCTCCATGGCCTCCTGCATGATCTTGCTGGTAATGCCGGGGACCTTGATGTCCATCTGCATGGCGGTAATTCCGTCACGCGTGCCCGCCACCTTGAAGTCCATGTCGCCGTAGTGGTCTTCCGCACCGGCGATGTCGGTGAGGATGGCGTACTTCTCACCTTCCTTCACCAGACCCATGGCAATGCCCGCAACCGGCGCCTTCAGCGGCACGCCGGCATCCATCATGGAAAGACTGGCGCCGCAGACGGCCGCCATCGAGGACGAACCGTTGGATTCCAGCGTGTCCGAGACCACGCGCGTGGTGTAGGGCCAGGTGTCTTCCGGCGGCAGTACCTGCAGCAGGGCCCGCTCCGCCAGGGCGCCGTGGCCGATTTCACGCCGGCCCGCGCCGCGCAGGAAGGCCACCTCGCCCACGCAGAACGGCGGGAAGTTGTAGTGCAGCATGAAGCGCTTCTTGGATTCGCCCTGGAAGCCCTCCATGCGCTGCATGTCTTCGGAGGTGCCCAGCGTGGTGGTCACCAGCGCCTGGGTCTCGCCGCGCGTGAAAATGGTGGAGCCGTGGGTGCGCGGCAGGATGCCCACTTCGATGGCGATATTGCGGACTTCGTCAAACGCACGCGCATCCGGGCGCTTGCGCTGCGCGGTGATCTGCTCGCGGAAAGAATTCTCCCGCAGCATCTCGAAGTAGCGGGAAAGCTTCTTGCGGCCCGCCTCGTCCTCCTCGGGAATGGCCTCCTTCAGCTCCTTCTTGAAGGCCTTGATGCCGCTGTAGCTCTCCGCTTTGGGATACTTCTTGGTGTCCGCGAGGTCCATCAGGCGCTCGCCAATCTTGGCCTTCAGGCCGTTGTAGTACGCCTCGTCGATCTCCACCGCAGGCACTTCGCGCTTGGCGCGGCCCAGCTTCGCAGCCATGCCGGCAATCGCCGCGCAGATCTTCTTGATCTCCGCGTGCGCGAACTCGATGGCCTCGAGCACCGTCTCTTCCTTCACTTCGCGGGCGCCGGATTCCACCATCACGATGCCTTCGGCTGTGCCCACCACGATGATGTTGAGCAGGCTTTGCTTCATCTCTTCGTAGGTCGGATTGATCACGAAAGCGCCGTTCACCAGGCCCACGCGCGCCGCGCCCACGGGACCGTTAAAAGGAATGTCGGAAAGCGCAAGCGCGCAGGAGGCGCCGTTGATGGCGGCCACGTCGGGGTCGTTTTCCGTGTCTGCGGAGAGCACCAGCGCGATCACCTGCGTCTCGCAGCGGAAGCCTTCGGGGAGCAGCGGACGGATGGGGCGGTCGATCTGGCGGCAGGTGATGGTTTCTTTTTCGCTCATGCGGCCTTCGCGCTTGATGAAGCCGCCGGGAAAGCGCCCGCCGGCGTAGGTGTACTCG
>CAYRII010000100.1:0-9120 GCA_964424245.1 uncultured Terriglobales bacterium
CTGGGACGTCGAGGGCCGCCAGTATCTGGACTTTTTCGGCGGCATCGTCACCATCAGCGTGGGCCATGCCAACCCGCGCATCACCGAGAAGACCAAGGCGCAGATCGACAAGCTGCAGCACGTCTCCACCTGCTTCCCCAACGAGCCCATGGTGGCGCTGGCGGAGAAGCTGGCGGAGATCACGCCCGGCGCCCTCAAGAAGACGTTTTTCACCAACAGCGGCACCGAAGCCAATGAGACCGCGGTGCAGGTGGCGCGCATGCACACCGGCAACTTCGAGGTCATCGCGCTGCGCCACGGCTACAGCGGGCGCTCTTCGGTGGCGCGCGCCATGACGGGCATGCACACCTGGCGGCGCGGCACCATTGAAGTGGGCATCGTGCACGCCATGAATCCCTACTGCTACCGCTGCCCGCTGGGCCTCACCTATCCCTCCTGTGAGGTGGCCTGTGTCAAGGACATCGAGCAGGTCATCCAGACTTCCACCTCGGGGCGCATCGCGGCGCTGCTGGCAGAACCCATCCAGGGAGCAGGTGGCTTCATCACCCCGCCCCGCGAGTACTACAAAATGGCCTTCAACATCGTGAAGCAGTACGGCGGCGAGTTCATCGCCGACGAGGTGCAGACCGGCTGGGGGCGCACCGGCAAGAAATGGTTCGGCATCGAGCACTGGGAGGTCGAGCCCGACCTCATCACTGCTGCCAAGGGGCTGGCCAACGGCGTGCCCATCGGAATCACCGTTGCCAGGCCCGAGATCGCCGATTCCTTCCAGGGGCTCACCATCTCCACCTTCGGCGGCAACCCGGTCACCTGCGTCACCGCCAAGGCGGTGATTGACTTGATCGAAGAAGACGATCTGCGCAGCAATGCGGAAGTCGTCGGCGGCTACTTCCGCGGCAAGCTCGAAGAGCTGGCGGAGAGGCACACGCTCATCGGCGATGTGCGCGGCATGGGCCTGCTGCAGGCGCTGGAGCTGGTCACCGACCGCAAATCCAAAGAACCGGCCACCGCTGCCACCGCCGCGTTCATGGAAGAGGCGCGCAAGCGCGGCCTGCTCATCGGCAAGGGAGGACTCTTCGGCAACGTCATCCGCATGTCGCCGCCGCTCAACATCACCAAGGCCGATGTCGATGAAGCCGCGCGCATTCTCGACGAGAGCTTTGTGGCCGTCGAAGAGTCGCGCATGGCGGGGGCGTCAAGGTAGAACAATCCTCCTCCGCGGGTGGCACAGAGCCTGCGCGCCCGGGAAAATTCTTTCTTGCCATTGAGAAAAATCTCTTGACATTGAATATTGTTCAATGATATTATGATGTCTTATGGTTTTCTTTTAGATAAGTCATTCAGAATCAAAGACCGCAGACCTAAGCTCTTTGAAATCAACAGATCCGCAGATATCGACCCCCTAAGTCCTGTGTTTTCAAAGACCAGGTAGGGGGGTAAGGGGGCCAGCCGTCGTCAACCCGATGCCTGGCGGCTGGCACGTTGCCCTCAGTGCGCTTCCCCGTCTCCCGGCGTTTCGTCGGCGGTATCCACCTTCTGCGCCAGGGCGCGCGGCTCGTAGACCGGCGGCGGCAGGAACTCCTCATCGCGTTTGTCGGCCAGGGCCACTTTCATGAAGTTCATCCAGATGGGCAGCGCGGCCACGCCGCCGGTCTCGCGCTTGCCGATGGTTTTCTTTTCGTCGAAGCCCACCCAGACGCCGCAGGTGATGGAAGGCGAGAAGCCCATGAACCAGGCGTCGGTAAAGTCGTTGGTGGTGCCGGTCTTGCCGGCCAGCGCATGGCCCAGCGAGCGCGCGCGGGCGGCCGTGCCGAACTGCACCGTGCCCTCGAGCAGGCTGGTCATGGTGCGCGCGGTTTCCGCGCGGATGACGTCGCGCACCTCGGGGAAGTTTTCCTCGAGCACGTGTCCGTCGTAGTCGGTGACCTTGCGGATCAGGCGCGGGCTCACGCGCACGCCATCGTTGGGAAAGACGGCGAAGGCGGCCGTATGTTCGAGCAGGGTGACTTCGGAAGCGCCCAGGGCCACCGGCAGGTAGGCGGGGATGGGCGAGGTGATGCCGAAGCGCCGCGCCGTCTGGATGATGGTTGGCATGCCCAGCTTATCCGCCAGCTTGACGGCGGGAACATTACGCGACTGCGCCAGCGCCCGGCGCAGGGTGATGTTGCCTTCGAATTTGCCGTCATAGTTGCGCGGGGCGTAGGGCTCGTTGCCGCTGGTGAAGACCACGGGCGCGTCCAGGATGACGTCGTCCGGCTGGAAGCCGGCTTCCATGGCGGTGGTGTAGACGTAGGGTTTGAAGGAAGAGCCCACCTGCCGCAGGGCCTGCGTGGCGCGGTTGAATTTGGACTGGTGGAAGTCGCGGCCGCCCACCATGGCGAGGATGTCACCGCTGGCATTATCCACGGCCAGCAGGGCTCCCTGGATGCCGGAGTCCTGCTCCAGGGTGACGCGCGCGCGCCCATCGCTTTCCAGGGCCTGCACTTTGACGTAGGCCACGTCGCCCACGGAGAGGAGGTCCTTGGGTGAGCGCCGGCCGGTCCAGGCAATTTCGGCCGGAGAGAGTACTGCCGTGTAGCGCCCCAGGGTGACCTCAGCGGTGCCGGAACCGGTTTCGGTAACCAGCGCGGGCAGGTAACTGCCGACGAAAATCGGCTCGTCCCATTGGGGATGGGTGTAGCCTTCGATGCCTTCGCCGGTGATGAGGACGTTTTTCAGGCGGCCCTTCCAGCCGTGGCGGCGTTCGTAGGCAGCCAGGCCGTCGAGCAGGGCCTGGTTGGCGGCGCGCTGCAGGTCCATGTTCAGCGTGGTATAGACACGCAGTCCGCCCTGGTGGACTTCTTCGCTGCCGTAGCGTTTTTCCAGGTATTGGCGGATTTCCTCCACAAAATAGGGCGCGATGGAGTTGCCGGGCTGATGGACATCGAGGCGAACGGGCATGTTTTTGGCGCGCGTGGCCTCTTCCACTGTGATCTTGCCGTCCTCCAGCATGGCATTCAGCACCAGATTTCGCCGGCGCAGGGCGCGCTCCAGGTTGTGCAGCGGAGAATAGGCGTTGGGGGCCTTGGGCAGTCCCGCCAGGAGCGCGGCTTCCTCCAGCGTGAGGTCGCGGGCGTGCTTGTTGAAATAGAACTGCGAACCCGCCTCGAAGCCATACACGCCGTGCCCCAGGTAGATCTGATTGGCGTAGAGAGTGAAGATCTGCGGCTTGGTGAAGCGGCGCTCGATCTGAATGGTGAGCATCAGTTCCTGAAACTTGCGGCGGAAGGTGCGTTCGGGCGACAGGAACAGGTTGCGCGCGAGCTGCATGGTGAGCGTGGAGGCGCCCTGCTCACGGCTGCCGGCGCGGATGTCGTGGTACGCGGCGCCCAGCGCGCGATAAAAATCGATGCCCCAGTGGCGGTTGAAGTCCTTGTCTTCGATGGAGAGGATGGCGTCGCCCAGTACCTTGGGATAATCCGCGTAGCCGGCGATGACGCGCCGCTGCACGGCGAAGGAACCGATCACACGCCCCTGACTGTCATAGAGCTCGGTGATGGCGCTGGGGCGGTAGCGGTCGAGTTCCTGCACCTGGGGCAGGTCGGTGGAATAGACAATGAAAAGCCCGCCGAGAACGCCGAAAGCGGCGGCGCCCAGCACCAGCAGCGTGTAGGCGAGCTTCCCCGCCCATCGTTTTTTCAGGCTGGGGATGGCGGGGGGCTGTTCTTCCTGAAGCTCCATAACTGCTTCGCGGGCCTGAGCGAGCCCAGAATAGCACGGAAGACCACGGGCGCCGCAGCGGAGCTAGGCCTTCTGCTGGCGGCTGCGCAGCAGTTCGATGGCGCGGCGCAAGGGCTCGTCTTCCTGGGGGCCGGGAGAGCGATCGGGCGCGGGCCCTTCCTCCACCTCCTCCTCGGAAACTTCGAGCTCGTCGCGGGCGTCGGCCACCTGCACGCTGGGAGTGACGGCGACATCCTGGATGGCCTTGCCTCCCGGCGAGTAGTACTTGGCAATGGAAAGGATCAGGGCGGAGCCGTCGGGAATCTCAATCAGCTTCTGCACCGAGCCGATGCCGAAGGTCTTGCTGCCGACCACGTCGCCGCGGGCATTTTCCAGAATGGCGGCGGCCACGATTTCGGCCGCGCCGGCCGTACCCCGGTTCACCAGCACCACCAGGGGAAGACGGGTGACGGCCTTCTCCGGATCGGCGGTAAAGGTCTCACGGGCGTACTTCTGGCCTTCCAGATAGGTAATGACGCCGCGATCGAGGAACAGGTTGGCCACGGCCACACCCTCGGCTTGCTCGCCTTCCGAAGCGTTGCGCAAGTCGAGCAGCAGGCTGCGCGCGCCCGCGCGCTCCAGCGAGCGGATGTGGGCGGCGACTTCCGCAGCCTTGCCCGCGGGCAACGCCTGCACCTTGACATAGCCAATGCCGTCTTCCAGCATGCGCTCGGTTACCGCAGGAAGGCGCACCAGATCGCGCGTAACCGTGACGCGCTGCGGTTCAGAGCGCCGCGCCCGCACCACCGTAAGATTGATGGTGGAGCCCAATTCTCCGGGCATCAGGTTGCGCACTTCAGCCAGCGACATGTCGCGGGTGCTGCGCCCTTCAATGGCTTCGATGATGTCGCCGTTCTCCACGCCAGCCTTCTCCGCCGGCCCGCCGGGAATCACCGCGACCACGGCGACGTAGCCAAAGCGCTTGGAAAGCGTGGCGCCCAGCCCGCCCTTGCCGTCCGTCTTGCGCAACTTGTACTGGCGATACTCGGACGGGTTCAGGTAGCCGGAGTTGGCGTCCAGAGATTCCAAAAGACCGTGCAGGGCGCCGTCTGTGACCTGCGACATGTTGGGCTCTTCCACGTACTCGCTGCGGATGCGGGAGAGCACTTCGCTGTACACGCTGAGTTGGCGGTAGGCGCCCTCGCCGCTGGCGGCGCGCACACCCAGCCCACCGAGCACAGCAAACAGCACTAATACCGCGGAGGTTCCGATGACTGCGGCCTTCAATCGCATAGACATGAATATACCCGAGCGGCAGTGGCCAAATGCCTCCCATGCCGCTTCCTCATTATACGTAACTTAGACGCTTCTTCCGCAGAAAGGAAACCACTGCTCCTGCTTGAGATGCGGTCTCGTTATCCGTCTTTGCCGCCGTTTTCGCCAGCTTCCGGATATCCTTGCGGAAAGCGCTGGTGCCACTCCCAAGCGCTGGTGATGATGGCATCCAGCTCGGGCCATTGCGGCTTCCAGCCCAGCTGCTGGCGAATCCTGGCAGAACTCGCCACCAGCACCGCGGGATCGCCAGGACGGCGTTCGACTTCCACGGTAGGTATGGAGTGCCCGGTAACACGACGGGCCGCATTCACCACCTGACGCACGCTGAAACCGGTGCCGTTGCCCACGTTGAAAACCATCTGACCATGCTCCTCCAGGGCCTCGAGGGCCAGCACGTGCGCCGTGGCCAGGTCGTGCACGTGAACGTAATCGCGGATGCAGGTGCCGTCGGGCGTCGAGTAATCAGTGCCGAAGATGGGGATCTGCTCCTTCTGTCCGAGCGCGGTCTGGAGAACGAGAGGGATCAGGTGAGTCTCGGGACGATGGTGCTCTCCCAGGTCGCCGAAGGAGCCGGCGGCGTTGAAATAACGCAGGCTGGCATAGCGCAACCCGTGGATGCGGTGGAACCAGTCCAGGATTCGCTCCACCAGCAGCTTGGACTCGCCATAGACGTTGGTGGGCCGCAAGGGGTCGTCTTCTTCGATGGGCGTGCGCCCGGGCTCTCCGTACACCGCCGCCGTCGAGGAAAACACGAACCTGCGGACGCCGTTTGCCAGCATGGTCTCCAGCAGCGTGAGCGTCCCGGCGGTGTTGGTGCGGAAATAGCGCTCCGGGGCCCGCATGGACTCTCCGGCCTCGATGAGCGCGGCGAAGTGCAGCACGGCTTCCACGCTCCGCGCCCGGAGGAGGTACTCGAGAGCGCCGCGATCGGCAATGTCGCCCACCACCAGTTCGGCGCCGGGCGCCAGGGCGCGACGGCTGCCGTGGCTGAGGTTGTCCAGCACAATGACGCCATGACCGGCGCGGAGGAGCTCGGCCGTAACCACGCTGCCGATGTACCCGGCGCCTCCGGTGACCAAGAGCTGCACGAACCGCCTCCTCTTCCTATGGCAAGCCGTTGATGCTTTTTTGCATCTGCACCGCGTTCATGTGCCCACGGAATCTAGGCGCAACACCGCGAGGGAGTCAAGCAGGATGCAACGCAATGGAGGCTCTGGCCACCGGCGGCCTCGCTCCCATCGCTAATGCTACGTCTCGGCGCTTTTTGTGGCGAAGTCTCTGCGCAAAACGTGCGGCGCGATCGAACAGAGTTTTGTTCTGGTGAGCACGCTTCGCGCGCAGGTGGGAGAGGCTCCGCTCCAGGCGAGCCAAGGCATCACTTGAGTCAGTTGGGCGGCGAGGCCGCAACGCCGTCTCTTGTGCGAACCGCTATTTTGTCACGCCCAGAATGGAAGCGGAAAGTTCGTCCATCAAGGCGTGCAGCCGCTCATGGGTGCCCACGCCCATTTTCTCAACTTCCACTCTGTTGAACTCCTGCGCCAGCTGTTCCTGCTCGGCGTCTGAAAGAAGTCTCTCCGCCAGCATGAACAGGACGTTATTTTCCTTGTCGATGTGCAGGCGAAGCATGGAAGCGTAGCCTCGCGCGGCCAGCGCCCAGGGGGCAGCCGCTGCCTTGTCACCTGCGGCATAGGCAGCCGCGGAGTCCGTCATGCGGCGCACCAGGGTGCGTCCCTGATCGTGCTCAAAGAGCATCACGCCGATGGGGCCGCCATCCCGTGGCATGCCCTTGCGCTCCAAAAGCGGGAACAGCAGGTCTTCTTCCTTGCCGTGGTGGCAGCGGTCCGCGAACAGGCGGAAGAATTCCAGCAGCCCGTGCAGAGTCTCCGCAGGAACGGCCTCACCGCGCTCCAACTGGCGGGCAACTTCTTCCGTCACATCCAGCATGCGCAGAATGGCATCGTGCTCCTGCCGCAGAATCATCGTTGCAGATTGCATGTGGGTTCCCCTTGTTGTGTTATGAAACTTCAATCCCTTGCAGGCCGGGCATCACACAGGAAACGACCACGCAATGAACCCGGCGAAAATCAAAGAAAGCGCAACCTCGCTCCAGCCCAGTCTGGACAGGGCAAATGCCCGGCGCACATCGCGCAGGCCCCAGACCGCCCGCGCCGCAGCCAGGAGAAACGGAACGGCCAGCAGAATGGATGCACTGGTCGCAGCCACCAGCCCCAGCACCAGTAGCAGCAGCAACACGTGGAATGCGATCGCAATTCCGGTAGAAGGGTGTTCGCCGGGCTGGTGCCGTGCCACTCTGGCGCGCAAGCGCGACTTCACGTAAAGAACGCCGCCTGTGAAAAACCCGCAGTTCAGCAGCCAGATCAGCCATCCTGCGGAGTCGAGTCGCCCGGTGGCGGCCACCCAGGCCACCAGCGCCGAAAGGGTGAGCCCAGCCGTGCCCAACAGCTCCGAGCTCAACCCGCGCTCGGCTCCGCGCAGCCCCTGGCGAATGCGGAACAAAAACAACCCTCCTGCCAGCCCCGCCAGGAGCAGCAGTGCGTACAACTTCCACACCCATACCAAGGCCAGGCCTGCACCAACCAGGAGGACGGAATACACCCAGGCGGAACGCACCAGGAGAGTTTTGGGCGGGCGACCGGCGCGAATGTAAGACTGTGGAAGAATCAGCAGTTCCACCGGATAGCGGAGCAGGAAAGCAAACAGAACCGCTGCCAGAGCGACTCCGACGACCAGAGAAACACGGGGCGCAACCAGGACCGCAGTAAAAAAAGGAATGAAGACCATTCCCCACGCCCCATGCTCCCGCGGCACCACCAGCCGCCGGGATGGGCCTCGATCATGGCTCTGGTCTTGCATTGCTCATATTATGGATATCACACTCCATAATTGTCAACTTCTATTTTGTGGCCTCGGCGGCGCCCGCTGCTTTCTTGCCAAAGCAAAGCCTATTGACAAATACCTTCTTTCAGGAGTACTTAGTCCATCAGTATGTTTTCTCGTTCCGTGGAGTATGCAATCCGGGCCATGACCTTCCTCGCCACGCAGCCCACAGGCCGTCTGACCGGGGCGCGGGAGATTTCGCAGGCGGAGAAGATTCCCGCTCCCTTCTTGTGGAAGATTCTGCAGGGCCTGGCCCGGCAGCGCTTGATTCGTTCCTTTCGTGGCGTGCGTGGAGGCTACGAGCTGGCCAGGCCCGCCAGCGAAATCACACTGGAGAACATCATCCAGGCCATCGACACCACGGAAGCCGTGGAGAGCTGTGTGCTTGGCCTTCCCCAATGCTCGGAAGAGAACCCTTGCCCCATGCATCCAGTTTGGAAGGACTTGAAGCTGGAGCTTTCGGAGATGCTGAGAAACAACACGCTGGCTGACCTGGCCCGCGTCGCGCAGCAACGGGCTGCCACAGGCAAATAAATGTCTTTATTATTGGCACAAACTGGATATACGCATCTATTTATCGATTTTGTCGATACCCGCTTTTGCGCAACGAGATCGCAAGGGTTCGGGCTGCCTTGTGATTTCGGTCACAAGCAATGGTGACTTTGCACACCGCAAACAGGGGCGAAATCTCCTAAAACGTTCATGGGACTGCGCCATGGGTGACGCTTTCGTCGATCCTCTCTACCAAGTGCGCCTAGCTGGGCGCGAGTATTGGCGTGAACAGATCAAGTGCCAGTATGCGTGCCCGGTTCACACCGACGCGCGGGGGTACGTGCGCGCCGTGGCCGAGGGCGACTATGAGCGCGCCTACCTGATTGCGCGCGGGCCCAATCCCCTGGCCTCGCTCTGTGGCCGCATTTGCGGCGCCCCCTGCGAAGCAGCTTGCCGCCGCGGCACCATCGACCAGCCGATTGCCATTCGTGCCCTGAAACGCTTTGCTTGCGAACGCTTTGGCGTGGAATCGCGCTCCAACCCCGGGCACCAACAGTTTCCCTATTTGCAGCAGCACTCCCAAGAACGCACCTGCGACGACGCCGAAGAGCTGCCTCACCTGCTGCGCTTCCTGGCCGCGGTCGATTTTCCCCAGCCGCAAGGCGAGCCGGTCGCCATCATCGGCTCCGGGCCGGC
>CAYRII010000101.1:0-3091 GCA_964424245.1 uncultured Terriglobales bacterium
GAGCTGCGCGCCATCGGCGCCACCACGCTCCACGAGTACCGCAAGCACATCGAGAAGGACGCGGCGCTGGAGCGGCGCTTCCAACCGGTGCTGGTGGGCGAGCCCGACGTGGAAGACACCATCGCCATCCTGCGCGGGCTGAAGGAGCGCTACGAGGTGCACCACGGGGTGCGCATCAAGGACTCGGCCATCGTGGCCGCGGCCACGCTTTCGCACCGCTACATCTCCGACCGCTTCCTTCCCGACAAGGCCATTGACCTGATCGACGAGGCTGCCTCCTCGCTGCGCATTGAGATTGACTCCATGCCGGCGGAGATCGAGCAGCGGGAGCGCCGCGCAACGCAGCTCGAGATCGAGCGGCAGGCATTGAAGAAAGAGGACGACCCCAATTCGCGCGAGCGCCTGGCGGCGGTGGAAAAGGAGCTGGCCGAAGTGCGCGAGGAGTCCACCGCGCTCAAGGCGCGCTGGAAAGAGGAAAAGGACGCCATCACGCGGGTGCGCGCGCTGAAGGAAAAGATGGAGCAGTTGAAGCTCGAGGAGCAGGCCGAGGAGCGCCAGGGCAACCTGGCGCGGGTAGCCGAGATCCGCTACCACCTGCTGCGCCAGGCGGAGCAGGACCTCTCCGCTTGGAACGCGCAGATGGACGGGGCGGCGCGCGGGGCGCGCATGCTGAAGGAGGAAGTGGACGAGGAGGACGTGGCGCGCATCGTTTCCAAGTGGACGGGCATTCCGGTGTCGCGCATGCTCGAGGGCGAGGTGCGCAAGCTGATGGAGATGGAGGAGCGCCTGCGCGGGCGCGTGGTGGGTCAGGATGCGGCGCTGGAGCGGGTGGCCAACGCCATCCGCCGCTCGCGCGCCGGGTTGAGCGACCCCAAGCGGCCCATCGGCTCGTTCATCTTTCTGGGACCGACGGGCGTGGGCAAGACGGAGCTGGCGCGGGCGCTGGCCGAGTTCCTGTTCGATGAGGAGCACGCCATGGTGCGGGTCGACATGTCCGAGTACATGGAGAAGCACGCCGTCTCGCGGCTGATCGGCGCGCCGCCGGGGTACGTGGGCTATGAAGAGGGCGGGCAGCTCACCGAGCAGGTGCGCCGCCGGCCGTACACCGTGGTGCTCTTCGATGAGATTGAAAAGGCGCACGCCGACGTGTTCAACATCCTGCTGCAGATCATGGAAGACGGCCGCCTGACCGACGGCAAGGGCCGCACCGTGGACTTCAAGAACGCGGTGTTGATCCTGACGTCGAACATCGGCTCCGCCTATCTGCAGGCTGCGGGCCTGAAGTCGCCCGCCGAGTTCGCGGAGGCGCGCCGCCAGGTGATGAACGCATTGCAGGCGCACTTCAAGCCCGAATTCCTGAACCGCGTGGACGACATCATCCTGTTCAACGCGCTGGGCAAGGAGCAACTGGCGAAGATCATCGACCTGCGGCTGGAGGACGTGAGGCGCCTGCTGGCCGAGCGCAAGATTTCTCTCGAGCTCTCGGACGCGGCCAAGGATCTGGTCTTCACCGAAGGCTACGACGCGAACTACGGCGCGCGGCCGCTGAAGCGCGCCATCCAGCGGCTGGTGCAGGACCCGCTGGCCATGAAGATTCTGGACGGCGAGGTGCTGCACGGCGACCACGTGGTGGTGGAGACGGATGCCGGCGGGCGCAAGATGAGCTTCGCGGTGAGCCGCGGCGCGGCCACGAAAAAGGAAAGCCGCAAGCCGGGAGCGAAAACGTCCCGCCGTTAATCGGGCGACGCTCCAGAGCTAATTTGCAAGAACGCCTTTTCGGTGTCTTGAGGCTTTCCTCAGGGGCTAAAGCCCCTGTATTCATGCGGCCTTGGACGGCACGGCTGAAGCCGTGCCCCTCCGAAAACGACTCTTGCAACTATTCTAGGCCAGGTCGAACAGCAGAATTTCCGCATCTTTTTGGGCGCGGATGAGAAGTTGCTTTTCCTCGCTGACGGCGGCGCCGTCGCCCTGTTCGAGGCTGACGCCGTTGAGTTCGGCGGCGCCCCGGGCCACCTGCAACCAGGCGTGCCGGCCGGCCGCGAGGTTGTGTTCCACCTGCTCCGCGGGGGCGAGCACGGCAGCGTAGAGCGCGGCATCCTGGTGGAGCGTGACGGCGCCCTGGCGGCCGTCGGGTGCGGCGATCAGGCGCAGGCGGCCGCGTTTTTCCTCTGCGGGAAACGATTTCTGTTCGTAGCCCGGCGCAATGCCTTTTTCGGCGGGCCGGATCCAGATCTGCAACAGATGAACGGGCTCGCTCGCGGAAGCGTTGAACTCGCTGTGCTGGATGCCCGAGCCGGCGCTCATACGCTGGCCGTCGCCGGGACGGATGATGGAACCGTTGCCCAGGCTGTCCTTGTGCTCGAGCGCGCCTTCGAGCACGTAGGTGATGATCTCCATGTCGCGATGGGAGTGCATGGGAAAACCCGCGCCGGGAGCCACGCGGTCTTCATTGATGACGCGCAGGGAGCGGAAGCCCATGTGCCCGGGGTCGTGGTAGGTGTCGAAGGAAAACGTGAAGCGCGTGTCCAGCCACCCGTGATGCGCGCGGCCGCGCGCGGCCGAAGGTCGAATGCGGATCATGATGCCTCCTGAGGCTTTCGATGACGGCGAGGGCTGCGGGGATTCAGGCCGGCTGCAGGGCGGGAATTCCTACGTCTTTTTCTCCGGAGATTTCTTGGCTGCCGTTTCGTGCCTGGGCTTGGCTTCCGTTTTGCCTTCCCCCTTTTTGTCTTCGGCTTTGATCTCCTTGCCTTCCTTGCCTTCCTTGCCTTCAGCGCCGTCTCCCGAGGCGGACTTGCCGGCGCCCTTGCGCGGGTAGTCGGTGACGTACCAGCCCGTGCCCTTGAACCGCACCGCGGGAGCGGAGATCAACCGCTCCAGCACCCCGCCGCATTCCGGGCATTTCCGGAGGATAGGATCGGAGAATTTCTGGATGCGATCAAAGCGGTGCTTGCACTTCTTGCACTGATACTCGTAGAGGGGCATGGGTAGAGATCCTTCGCTGCGCTCAGGATTTCGCCTGCGGACTCCCGCTCGGCAACGCCTCGCTCACGCCCGCACAACGGCTCAACTTCTTGCACTGGTACTCGTA
>CAYRII010000101.1:3191-9066 GCA_964424245.1 uncultured Terriglobales bacterium
ACGCCTCGCTCACGCCCGCACAACGGCTCAACTTCTTGCACTGGTACTCGTAGAGGGGCATGGGTATCGATTCTAGGGGCGCGCGGAAAGTGGCGTCAATTCAGCTCCGCCGGGGAGTGATAGACTGCGGCGCCATGAAGGCATCGGGGGAACCGCGCGCCGGCGTGCTCTTCGTGGTGGCCACGCCCATCGGCAATCTGGAGGACATGACCCTGCGCGCCGTGCGCGTGCTCAAGGAAGCCGACCTGATCGCCTGCGAGGACACGCGGCACACGCGCACGCTGCTGGAGCACTACGGCATAGGGACGCCCACCATCAGCTACCACGAGCACAACGAAGCGAAGCGCGCGGAAGAGCTGGCCAAGAAGTTGGAAAAAGGAGCGCGTATCGCGCTGGTTTCCGATGCCGGCATGCCCGGCATCTCCGACCCCGGGTACCGCGTGGTTCAACTGGCCGTCGCCCGCGGCATCGCGGTAGTGCCCGTGCCGGGGGCGTCGGCTGCGGTGGCGGCGCTGGCTGCCTCCGGCCTGCCCACGGATTCTTTCCGCTTCGGCGGATTCCTGCCCGCCAAGCGGGGCGCGCGGCGCGAAGTGCTCGAGGGCGTGCGCGACTCGCGCAGCACGGAAATCTTCTACGAGGCGCCACACCGGCTCCGGGAGACGCTCGAAGACGTGCAGGAGGTGCTGGGCGCGGCGCGGCCGGTGGTAGTGGCGCGCGAGCTGACCAAGGTGCACGAGGAGTTCCTGCGTGGCCGCGCTGCGGAGGTTCTGCAACAACTGCAGGGCCGCACGATTCGCGGCGAGGTGACGCTGCTGATCGGCAAGGGCGACTCCGCGCCGGCGGAGGCCGCCGCCGGCCCCGCCGACCTTCGCGTCCGGCTGCAGGAAGTGATGCAGCAGCGGCATCTCGACGAAAAGGCGGCGCTCAAAGTGGTGGCGAAGGAACTGGGGATTGCGCGCAGCGAAGCCTATCGCCGGCTGCAGCGCGCCAAGCGCTAGACCTGCGCCTAGAGCCAGCGCTTGCGGCGCAGGTAGATGACAACAGCAAGCGAACAAGCCATCATCAGCCCGACGGCATAGAGTACGCCGTGCGGACTCTCCGCCCAGGGCAGGGACAGATTCATGCCGAAAAAGCCGGTCACGATCAGGAGCGGCAGGGCGATGGTGCCGTAGAACGTCAGCACCTTCATGACTTCGTTGGTGCGGTTGGCCACCGCGGAAAGATAAATGTCGAGCGTGCCGGTGAGGATGTCGCGATAGCTCTCGACCATGTCCTGGCAGCGCACGAGGTGGTCGTAGATGTCGCGGAAGTAGGGGTCAAGATCGTCGCCCACGAATCCGCCGACGCGGCGCTGAATGGCGTTGGCCACCTCGCGCATGCCACTGGCCACGCGCCGGAACTCGATGAGCTGCCGCTTCTGCTCGATGATGCGCTTGAGCACCGGCGGCTCGGGCCGGCGCAGCACCTGGGTCTCGATGAACGCGGTGCTTTCGGCAACCTCATCCAGCGCGAGCATGTATTCGTCCACGATGGTGTCCATCATGATGTAGAAAAGCTGGTCGAGGCGTGTGGCGCCTTTTTCCACTGCGCGCTTGCGGACCTTTTCCACTGCGCCGCAGTCGCCCTTGTGCACAGTAACCACGAAGTCGCTGCCCAGGAAGACGTCGAAATCCAGAAAGGTGAACTTCTTGCCGGGCTGCATGTATTTGAACACGCTGAAAACGTAACTGGGGTGCTCCTCAGATTTGGCGCGCTGCTTGCCATGGCGGCAGTCTTCAATCTGCAGTTCGTGCAGATGGAAGCGCGCCGCCAGTTCGTCGAGGCCCGGGGAATTGGGATCGTCCACATCGAACCAGGGAACGCCTTCGAGAGGCTGCACGGCAGTTTTCATGGCAATGGCCGGCCCGAGCCGGCGTTTCGGTGGGCCAGTATAGACGAGGAACGGCGTCCAGGGGATTCTGCTGCGCGGCAAAAGGCTAAGGTGGAAAGAAACTCAGAAAAGAGTTCGTGCAGCCTTAGGCGCGGCGCTTGGCGGCTTTGCCGGATGCTTCCTGCGCTTGCCAGGGACGCTTGGGGCGGGCGGTTTCGGGCTCGTCGCGGTCTTCCACACGATCGTACACGTACTGATCGCTCACCGTGCCCAGCGACTGGTTGTAGAGGCTGGTGGCGCCGGTGGCTTCCCGCAGTTCTTCGCTGAACTGGTGCAGCGATTTCAAGTGGTCCGCCGCCGCCGGGACTTCGGCTTTTGAGGTCTTGAGAAACTTCTGGTAGCCGCGGTCCACCAGCTTGGAAATCTCACCGCTCACCAGGTATCCGGGCCGGGCAAAGACTTTCACGCCGCCCTGCTCGTCTTTTTCAATGGCAGCCGAGCAGTTCAGCTTCTTCAGGAAGACGCGACTGGCCGTGCCCGGCGCTTCGAGCACGTCAAACTCGTGATCGCGCAGGTAAGCCAGCGCTTCGTCGAAAGTCTTCAGTTCGGCCGCTCTTGTCATGTCGTCTTTCAGATTTGGATGCCCCGGGCGGCAATTCGTCGCCCGGAAAGCAAGAAATTCTACTGGCCTGTTCGCCGCTCCAGTTGGCATATCTTCTTCTGGAATCAGGCCTTGCGGGTGCCAGCCGGCACTCCCGTTCAATGCCCGGGAACTGCACCTTGGCAGACGTACGATACATCTAACTAGTCAAGCGTTGCCTGCCGGCGCTGACTGGTTCTACGCTGGCAGGTGACGCAAGACCGACAAGCATCCTTGTAGCTGATTCATTTGGAAGCACTTGCTGGAGGATTAACCAGTTTGGCACTAGCCGCGAAAAAACCTGCCCTGCCGGTTTCCGGACGAGGCCATGAGGAGCCCCTTGCGCGTGGCGGGCCTTCCTCCCCAGCACTGGGGCAGGCGGCGCTGGAGCGCATTGGCAACACGCCTCTGTTGCGCATGCAGCGTGTGGTTCGCGGCCTGCCCGAGGTCGAAATCCTGGCCAAGGCGGAGTGGATGAACCCCGGCGGCTCGGTGAAAGACCGCGCGGCGGCGCGCATTGTCGCAGAAGCCGAAGCCAGCGGGCAGCTCCGCCCCGGCAAGGTGCTGCTGGACGCGACCAGCGGCAACACGGGCATTGCGTTTGCCATGATCGGCGCGGCACGCGGCTTCCCGGTGACGCTCTGCCTTCCGGAAAGCGCATCGCTGGAGCGCAAGCGGATTCTCGCAGCCTACGGCGCAGAGATCGTGTTCACCGACCCCGGCGAGGGCTCCGACGGCGCCATCCGCAAAGCGCGTGCGATGCACGCCGCCGAGCCGGAGCGCTACTTTTATGCCGACCAGTACTCCAACGACGCCAACTGGCGCGCCCACTATCACACGACCGCCAACGAGATCTGGGAGCAGACGCGGGGGCGCGTGACGCACTTTGTGGCCATGCTGGGAACCAGCGGCACCTTCGTGGGCACGGCGCGCCGCCTGAAGGAGCTGAACCCGAAGGTGCAGTGCATCTCGCTGCAACCGGACTCGCCCTTCCACGGCATTGAGGGCGCCAAGCACATGGGCTCGGCCATCGTGCCGGCCATCTACGACGCCACGCTGGCTGATCACGACCTCGGGATTTCCACCGAAGACGCCTACGCCATGGTGCGGCGGCTGGCGCGGGAAGAGGGGCTGCTAGTGGGCGTTTCCGCGGGCGCCGCGGTGGTGGGCTGCCTGAGGCTGGCGCGCGAGTTGAAGGGCAAGCCGGCAGTGATGGTCACCATCTTTCCCGACTCCGGCGACAAGTATTTGAGCGAGCGCTTCTGGGAGGAGGAGTAGAGAGCCGCGTGCTCAGGATTCACCAGTCCGAACTCGAGGCCATCCGCCGCCACGGAGAGGAAACGTATCCGCACGAGTGTTGCGGCGTGCTGCTGGGCCGCATCGAGGGAGACGAGCGCCTGGTGGGCGTCGCGGTGCGCGCCGGGAACACGCGCGAGGACTCGCCCCGCAACCGGTATGAAATCGATCCTCGCGACCTGGTACGCATTCAGCGCCAGGCGCGCGAACAGGGCCTGGACATTGTGGGCTTCTACCACTCGCATCCCGACCACCCCGCGCGCTGGTCGCGCACCGACCTGGAGGAGGCGCACTGGTACGGCTGCTCGTACGTGATTACTTCGGTGGAGCGCGGACGCGCCGCAGTCACCCACTCGTTTGCGCTGGCCGGAAGCGGTGAAGAGGACAAGCACTTTGTGGAGGAGCGGCTGGAAGTGGTTGCGACACCCAGCTTCGCGCCGGCCGGCCCTCGAGGAAATTGAAACGCAGCGCGGCGCTCGCGCATCTATGGAACATGCCCATGAAGATTCACATTCCCACGCCGTTGCGGCAATACGCCGATAAGCAGGATGCGGTTGAGGTCCGCGGCGAAACCGTGGGCGAGGCGCTGGCCAACCTGACCACGGAATACGCCGACCTGCGCCGCCAGCTTTTCAACGAGGAGGGAAAGCTGCGCGCATTCGTCAACGTCTATTTGAACGACGAGGACATCCGCTACCTCAGCAAGGAGAACACTCCCGTGAAGGAAGGCGACTCGCTCTCCATCGTGCCTTCCATCGCGGGCGGCTGTTGACCTCGCGCGCTTTTCCGGCGGAAGGCGCCGCCCTGCGCCGGGCGTACAATGGGGGAAAACACAAGCAACGTTCCGCTTTTCCGGCGCGCTTCCACGCGGAATCCAGGCAAGGATGAGTGGTATGGCCACCGCTTCAGAAAAACCAATCACAGACCCGCTCGCCCTCTCCAACGAAGAGGTGCTGCGCTACTCGCGACACCTGATCATGCCCGAGGTGGGCATGGAGGGGCAGCAGAAGCTGAAAGCTGCGAAGGTGCTGTGCATCGGCGCGGGCGGGCTGGGCTCGCCCTTGGCCATGTACCTGGCGGCGGCGGGCGTGGGCACACTGGGACTGGTGGACTTCGACGTGGTGGACTTCACCAACTTGCAGCGCCAGATCCTGCACTCGACCGCAGACGTGGGCCGCAAGAAACTGGACTCCGCCGAGGAGACGCTGAAGGGCATCAACCCCATGGTGGAGGTGCGCCGCTTTGAAACCAGGCTAACAAGCGAGAACGCGCTCGAGATCTTCCGCGACTTTGACGTGGTCGCCGACGGCACGGACAACTTCCCCACGCGTTACCTGGTGAACGACGCCTGCGTGCTCACGGGCAAGCCCAACGTCTACGGCTCCATTTTCCGCTTCGAAGGACAGGCCAGTGTGTTCGCCACCAAAGAGGGGCCGTGCTACCGCTGCCTGTATCCGGAGCCGCCGCCGCCGGGGCTGGTGCCCTCCTGCGCCGAGGGCGGCGTGCTGGGCATTTTGCCCGGGCTGATTGGCGTGATCCAGGCGACGGAAACCATCAAGCTGATTCTGGGCAAGGGAGACTCGCTGGTGGGGCGGCTGTTGCTGGTGGACGCCATGGGCATGACCTTCCGCCAGCTCAAGCTGCGCAAGAATCCGGCGTGCCCGGTTTGCGGGCCGAATCCCACGGTGACCAGGCTGATCGATTACCAGGAGTTCTGCGGCATCCGCGGCGAAGAAGCGGCGGTAACAACGAACGTCCCCGAAATCCAGGTGGAAGAGCTGAAGCGCAAGCTCGATGCGCAGGAGAATATCTTCATCCTCGACGTGCGCGAGCCGCATGAATATCAGATTTGCAACCTGCAGGGTTATCTCTTGCCGCTGGGCGACCTGCCCAAGCGCGTCCACGAACTCGATTCCAGCCGCGAAATCGTGGCCCACTGCCGCAGCGGAGTGCGCAGCGCCAAGGCCGTGGACTTCCTCCGTCAAGCCGGCTTTCGCAAGGTGAAGAACCTGGCCGGGGGCATCCTGGCCTGGGCCGACAAGATCGACCCCAGCATGCCGAAGTACTGA
>CAYRII010000102.1:0-9022 GCA_964424245.1 uncultured Terriglobales bacterium
ACGCGGCCGAAACCTTCAACGAGCCTGGATATTGCCGGATCAGCGCCTCGAACAGCCGCGCGGCCTTATCGGTTTGACCGAGGCGAAATTTCAGCCAGGCCCCCTTCCAGAGGGTGTAGGAAGCTCGCTTGCCTTGCGGTACTTTCTTCTGTGCCTCCAGATAGAGCCCGGCCGCGGCCTCGTAGTTGCGTTGCAGAAGCTGGCTGTTGGCCGCCGAAAGCAGGGCCTCCTCCATCCACGGGCTGCTGGGCGCTGTGCTGCGCAATTCGGCCATGTATTGGCGGTAGCGCTCGGCGTCCCGGGAGCGAGTCAACTCCGCCAGGTAATACAGGCGCTCGGCGTTGGCCTCTACCGAAACCTCCGGTACCTTCTCCAGAACTTCGCGTGCGTCCTGGTATTTCCGCGCACGAAAGAGGGTCGCGCCCAGCACCAGTTGCACCGAGGATCGATCGGCAAGAGACCGCTCCTCCAGTAGGCTCTTGTACAGCTCAATGGCATCATTGTAGCGCCTTCCCTCGGCCAGCAAGTCGGCACGCTGTCGTCTTTGGGCCGAAGTGGGGGGCGAAATCCGCTTGGCCGATTCGATGGTTTTCAGCTCTGAAGCAGCCTCTTCGGCCTGTTCCGTCAGAGGCATTGCGTAATACACCCGGCGAAAGGCTTCCGCCGCCTTGCCGGTTTCGTTGGCCTTCCCATACGCGCGCGCGACGGCAAGCTCCACGTCAGCGCGCAGGGGGTCGCGGTGAGCCTCCAGGAACGCAATGGCATCCTTCAGCCGGCCGGCTGCCTGCAGCGCGGCCGCGTTCATCAGGATGACATCGTCACGGAACAGAGATCCCGGATAACGGGATTCAAACTCTTTCAGCACCGCAATCACAGCCTCGGGATTTCCCGTATCCCGGTAGGCGGATGCGAGAAAGTAATCCACGTAATCTCTCACCACACCGGCCTGGGGCTGGGCCATCCTGAGGGCGTCCACGGCCTGTACGCGAGCGCCGTCCTGCAGGCGGGAATAGCCGACCACCAGCCACGCCAAAGCTCCAGCGTTGTCCTGAGCGTGATCGCTGGCAAACGCCTCAACCGCGGCGTAGGCCGCGGCGGACCGGGTGCGAAGCAATTGGTTGGCCAGGGGCAGCAAGCTGGCTGAAGCGCGAAACATCTCTTTTGTCCGCTGCGCCTCTGGGGATTTACCAATTGCGGATTCCGGACGCGCTTTTCGTTTGGAAGGTTGACGCTGTGAACCAGCCGATTCCCCGGCCGTGGAGACCGCCGCTTTCCCCGCCGGCAAGGGCTGGCTGGAAGATGGCCGGGCCTGGCCGGCGGGCACACTCAGCGCCGGCACCAGAACCATGAGAAACAGGAGCAGATTGTTCCGGTTCACAGTGGTGGCAGACCTATTGCGGAAAACCGGCGCCCAAAGCGGACTCGTCGTTTTCCGCCAAAATTCGGATAATTTCCTTGACAAAATAATCGGCGCCCGCCGCAGACGTGTTTGCGAAGTGCTTGTCGTACTCCGCCCGGCTTTTTTCAATGTCTTCCTGCAGACGCTGGTACAAATCCCTGTTCTTTCTTCCTTCGGCCACCTTGGACTGGTTGTAAAGCTTGATTTCCTCCACCAGGACCTTGGCTTTCCTCTTGGCCTTCTTGTGCAACGCCTGCTCCTCCGGACTCAGGGATTCCTCTACCGCCGCTGGCTTGGCCGCCGGCTTGGCTACGGGGGAAGGCAGTGCCTTCGGGGAAGGAGCGGGTGGGGCTTCCGCCGCCGCTTCTTCCGCAGGTGAAGGGGCTTCCGGAGCCGCCGCGCCACCAGCCTTGCGCAAAGCGATTAATTCCAGCCACTGGCCGGCAGAGCGGGTCAGCACGTGCAGCGCCGAAGGGTCGATGGTGCCGTCGCTCGTCGTTCCGGCATCGGCATAAAGCAGGGCGGCGACTTTGTCCTTGACCACCAGCGGCAAAACCACGGCATTGCCATCCACCGGGTTGCCCACCTCGTCCACGAACGAAGAACTGAACTCTGCCGCCGCAGCCGCCACCGGCATGCGGTCGGAAACCGCGCGGGCAGCCAATCCTGAGCCCGTATCCACCTTCACGTCTTTGACGCCGTCGTCGTTGTCAAATCCACGCGCCTTCCACCCGGAAGCACTGGATCCTCGCACCACAAAGAGCGCTGCGCGCCCGCAAAAACGGACCGCCCCATCGAGCAGGGCACGCAGGATGTCCGTCTGCGAAGTACCATCCTGCACCGAGGAAACTGCGGAATTGAGGACATCCGTAGGAGCCGCACCCGGTGGCGAACCCGGTGCGCCGCCCATAACCGGCCCCAACTCTTCCAGCACCTTGGTTACCAGTTCCTTTTGCAGGTTCTCAACGTGCGCGCCAAGAGCCTCCGCAACGGCCCGTTCGACAATGTCCCGTATTTCGCGAGAATCAGCCATGGCCCTTTGACAACCCCTAGAGAATCACTGGCAGGGCCTGTTGAATCGGCCGCCGCCACCAATCCATGCGGCGATTATATGGGCTACGCGCTTGCTGTCAACGCAACTCGCCCATGGGCCGCACCGGATTAGGTATCCCCGAATGTCCTGACCGCCAAGTACGACGCCTATTCCACGATTAGCCTGCCGGTCATTTCGTCGTGGCCGGGCCCGCAGACAATCCCGCATTGGATGCGATACTCTCCTTTTCGATCGGCCTGAAAGCGTACCCGGGCCGGGCGACCCTTCTGAATCGGCTCCTTGATGCCGAGGGCCGGAATGTCAAAGCCGTGCTGCACATCCCTGGTCGAGATTTCCAGCTCCACCAGGCTTCCCTGTTTGACCCGGATTACGGGTGGGTCGAAGGAATATTTCTTCATTGTTACCTGGATGCGGATGGGTTCGCGTTCCGGCGTTCGGCTGCACGCGACCAGCAGAGAGCAAATGGCAAAGGCTAGCAGGAGGAGTCTTTTCAAGGAGTTCTGAAAGTTTCGCAACGAAAATCGTACGTCAACGTCTAATGATAAAGATACCGCGAGGCGCAGCGGATGTAAAATCACCTGGGCTGCAGCCGGACAATTTAAGTGAATCGAGTGAACATGAACCCCATCCAATCCCCAGGAACGGAGACCGCCAGCGACGAACTCGCTCTGGTGCATGCGGCTCAGGGTGGGGACGTCGAGGCGTTCGAGCAGTTGGTGAAGCGCTATGACCGAAACATTTTCCGGCTGGCGCATCACATTACGCAGCACCGCGAAGATGCTGAAGACGTGCTGCAGGAAGCGTTTTTGAAGGCGTATCAGCACCTGAAGAGCTTCCAGGGCAACTCCAAGTTCTACACCTGGCTGGTGCGCATTGCGGTGAATGAGTCGCTGATGAAATTGCGGCGGCGGCGGAACGATAAGACATTTTCACTGGATGAAGACGTGCAAACCGAGGAAGGCTCCATGCCACGCGAAGTGGCCGACTGGGCCCCGAACCCGGAACAGCTTTATCGTCAGGAGGAGCTCGGCGAGATTCTGGGTAAGACCATCCAGGGATTGCCCGCCAGCTTTCGCACCGTCTTTGTTCTGCGCGACGTGGAAGGGCTGTCCACCGAGGAAACGGCGGAAGCTCTTGGATTGAGTATTCCGGCGGTAAAATCCAGACTGCTTCGCGCCCGGCTGCAGTTGCGGGACCGCCTCAGCCGGTTTTTCCGGAAATCAAGGGGTGGAGAGAGCACACCGTGAATTGCAAGCAGTTTCTACAGGAACTTACCGACTACCTGGACGGAGAGTTGGACAGCCGCACGCGCGCGGAACTGGAAGAACACCTCACTTGGTGCCACGGCTGCTATGTGGTTCTGGACACGACTCAAAAAACCATCCAAATTTACCGCGATTCCCAACCCTACGAACTTCCGGAAGATCTCCGCACCCGCCTGCATGCTGCCATCAAGAGCAAGTGCAAGACCATCCGTTCCAAGTCCTGATAGACGAAACGCGCCCGGGAAAGAACCCGCGGGTCAGGGCCTACTTCGGCATCTCCTCCCCGCCTCCGACGTTGAGCAATTCGTTCAGAATCCCGAGCATGTCATTGACGGTGAGGATGCCTGTGAGTTTGCCGTCATCCACAACTGGAAGGGCTCCGATTCTCCGTGCGGCTAGTAGCGCTACCGCCTCTCGAACATGCGCGTCCGATCCGATGGTGATCGGGTCCTTGGACATCGCCACCGTGATGGGCGTGTCTTCGAAGATGCGGTTGTAATCGTCAGGAGACATCTTCGCCAGCATGGAAGGCGCGAGCCGGAAAATATCCCGGTCGCTGATGATGCCCACAACCTTTCCCGCATCATCCAGAATGGGAACATGGCGCTTGCCGGTTCGCCGAATCAACAGGGCTGCGTCCAACAGGCGGGCTTGAACATTCAGCGTGGTCACACTGGTCGTCATGTAGTCGCGAACAAGCATGGTTCCTCTTCCCCGGGTCCTCGACTGAACCCTCAGCGTACGCGCACGTCCCGTACTCGGCTGGCGGCGCATTCTAACAGAGGTTTCCACTATCCTCAATCAAGGACCCCTCAGACCGGTCCAGACCGGTCCTGATGAGGCTCCAGCAACCGCGTATAATACGCCGCCTGGGAGAGCAAGGAATCGCGCGTGAAAAACATCCACGGTAGCTTCCGCGAAATTGCCGTCTTGCAGGCAGCCACGGAGATGATCTTCGCCAGCGTGGACCAGGAGACCGTCCTCCACCAGATTCTCCTGATCGTCCGCAACTACATGGGCGCTTCCAACTGCTCGGTTTTTCTTCTCGATCCCGCGGCCGGTGACCTCTATTGTCGCGCTGAACTGGGATACCCGGCGGCGACCGGCAAACCGCTCCGGTTCCGCGTGGGACAGGATGGGGTCATCGGGTGGGTGGCGCACACCAGCAGCCCCATGTATGTTCCCGACGTCAGCCAGGAACCGCGCTACATCTCCGCCGACCCCAAGGTTAAGTGTGAACTGGCTCTCCCCTTAATGGTGCGTGAGGAGGTAATCGGAGTACTCGACGTTGAGAGCGACCAGCTCGACTACTTTGCCGACGATGTAATCGGACTGCTGGCACTTTTCGCAGGACAGGCCGCAGTGGCCCTGGAAAACGCCCGGCTTTACTCCACGGAGCGGCGTCGCATGCGCCAGATCGAGCTCATCAACCTGATCGCGCGCTCCGGCACCACGGCGGGCGAGATGGATCAATTCATGGGCACGCTGGCGGACTTGATCTTTGACACGTTTGAGGGCGTCGAGGTGTGCCTGTTGCTACGCGATCGGGAGGGCAGGCTTACGCTGCGCGCCCAGGCAGGAACGAAGACGCCTCTGGTCGAGCGGTTCGCGGCCTCCGAGCGCTCCGGGATCATCGCCGAAGCGTTTGCCGCCCGCACCAATGCCGTGGCCAATGATTTGGGCGGACGCAAGAACTGGCCCGCCTGCCTGCCCGATACCGGATCAGAACTTTGCGTGCCCCTCGTCACCTTCGGCGAAACGCTCGGGGTGGTCTTGCTGGCCCACAAACAGCCCGGTTTTTTTGGCGACGACGATCGCGCCATCGCCCAGGCGGCCGCCGATGTCTGCGCCACGGCCATCAAGAACGTCCAGCTGGCCGAAGAACTGCGCCGCGTGACCAACACCGACTCACTCACAGGCGTCTACAACCAGCGTTACTTTCATGCCGCGGTGGCCCAGGAAATTTCCCGCTCTCGCCGTTACAACAAGCAGTTTGCCCTCGCCATGCTGGATCTTCGCGATTTCCAGCACATCAATACCGCCCTGGGTTTCACCGGCGGGGACGAAGTTCTTCGCGAGGCGGCGCAGTTGCTCCGCTCGCAATTGCGCAGCATGGACGTCCTCTGCCGCTATTCCGGAGATCGCTTTGCCATGGTGCTTCCCGAAACCGACCCAGCACGCATGGGAACGGTGGTGGGGAAAATCCGTGAAAACCTTTCCCGGGTCTGTGTTCCCTTCCCTGACGATCCAAGACCGCTTGCGGCGGCGTGCGCTGCCGTCCATTTCCCCCAGGACGCCGCGACCGGGCTGGACATGGCGCGGCTGCTTCTGGCTCGCGTCGAACAGGCAAAAAAGAGCTGACGAAGTAGACTCCGGCAGTCTTTCGTTCTCCTGCCGAGAAACAACCCCGCGGCCCTTGGGCCGCCGGACGTTGCCTGTTCCCTGCAGTTGGGAGAATTACTCGCGACGCTTCAGCGTCGGACGATCTTCGTCCCCTTCCTCCGAGCCTTCCTTGTCGCTCTCCGGAGCTTTGCGCCGCAGAGAGGGTCCCTTTTCCTTGTCGTCCGTCAGCCGGCGCCGGTTTTCGATGGCCGCCAGTCGCGACTTGACATCGTCAAACTCCGAAGTGGTCACGACGTATTGATCACGATCCGGAAGAACGGTGGCAATCTCCTCCTGCGTCTTGGCGATGCGGTCCGGAGTTTGCGGATGCGATGAAAACGCCTTGGCCAGAGATCCGGGCTTCTTCTTTTCCTTGGCTTGCAACTTCTCGAAGAACTGCACAAAAGCCTGCGGATCATAACCGGTCTTGTACAGGTACTGCACACCCAGGCAATCGGCCTCGGATTCGAATCCGCGCGAGAACGTGAGGAAGGTCAGCGGCAGGCCGAATCCCGCCGCAGTGCGGATGGCGTATCCCAAGCCGCCTCCGACGAAGATCAGCGGGATGGACGCAAGGTTGGCCAGTTGGCCGCGAGTAGCCTGGCGGGTCGCGTGACGAGCGGCCACGTGGGCGATCTCATGGGCCATCACGCCGGCCAGCTCTGCTTCCTCGTCCGCCGCCAGGATCAATCCGGAATTCACGTAGAAAAAGCCTCCGGGCAGCGCAAAGGCATTGATCTCATCCGAGTCAATCACCTTGATGGTAAAAGGCACGCGGGCGTCGGAGTTGCGCACCAGGTTCTGCCCGATCCGGTTCACGTATTCGGTCACGACCGGGTCCTGCACCATCCTCGCAGACTGGTCAATCTGTGCCGCAAACTCCTTTCCCAGGCGGATCTCCTTCTCCAGGGAGTACCAGTTGCCCAGGCCTCCACCCTTGCCCACCTTGCGGTTGCCGATGGCTTCAATGTCAGACGGGCAGCCGGCCAAGGCGCTGGGCACAACAAGGAGGATGGAAGCGAGCAAGCTCGCCGCGATTGCAACAAACCGATTTCTCATAAGCACTCTCCCGGGAGAAGCTTCCAGCCGTTTTGAATCTGCCGTGTGGGCAGAATTATACTCCGGATTGAGACCCCGTTCGCAGGCACAGATTCTCTTCCCTGCTGGTTAGATACACGTTCGGCACCCAAATGTTTCCTCGTTCCGTCGTTTTTTTCTACTCTGCCGTAGCCCCTGGCCGTACCATGTTCGCTGTCCAGCCGAACCCAGGAGGACCATAATGCCCGACCGCAGATCATTCCTGCGCCGCAGCGCGGTACTCGCCGCGGCACTGGCCACCACCCCCAGGCTTCTGGCCCAACTGGAATCTCCCGCGCCGCCATTTCCAGCCTTGGATCTTTACGACCGCGATGAGGAGGCCTACTGGAGCGCGCTGCGCCGCCAGTTCCTGATCCCGGATGACGTTATCTACCTGAACAACGGCACGGTGGGCTCGTCGCCGCGTCCGGTTTTGAAGGCCATTTTCGACGGTTTCCTGGACACCGAAAAAATGACGCAGGAGGACCCGGAAGACTATCCCATCTGGGGATACGCCTCCTGGAACCAGTTCCGCGACCCGCTGGCGGCCTTTGTGGGCGCCATGCGCGATGAGATCGCGCTGGTGCGCAACTCCACCGAGGGCAACAGTTACATCGCCAACGGCGTGGACCTGAAAGCGGGCGACGAGGTTCTGATGAGCGACCAGGAGCACCCTGGCGGCGAGCAGCCGTGGAACTTGCGCGCGCGGCGTTACGGCATCGTGGTGCGGAAGTTCCATCTTCCCGTGCCGCCGAAGAGCGCGGCCGAGATTCTCAGCCTGGTCGAAGACGCTATCACCCCGCGCACGCGCGTCCTGTTCGTCAGCCACATCACAACTGTCACCGGCGTGGTGCTTCCCGTGAAAGAGCTTTGCGACCTGGCGCGCAGCAAGGGGATTCTTTCCGCCATCGACGGCGCCCACGTCATCGGCATGATGCGCCTGAACGTGAAGGAACTGGGCTGCGACATGTACTCTTCCAGCCCGCACAAATGGCTGCAGGCGCCCAAGGGAACCGGGTTCCTCTACCTCCGGGACGAGGTCATTGACCGCGTGTGGAACACCATCGCCACGGAAGGCTGGGAGGATTCCAAGATCCGCGCCGAACGCTTCCAGCGCATCGGATCCTCCAACGTCCCGCTGCTGTGGGGCCTGCGGGCAGCCATCGACTTGGCAAACCAGATCGGCATGGAGCGCATCGAAAAACGCCACCGCCAGTTGGCCGACTACATGCACCGCCAGATGGTGGAGCGCGGAGCGGAGTCCTGGACCTCGCCCGACCCGGCTCTGCGTTGCGCCATCACCACGGTGAACGTTCCGCCGCTCAAGCGCATGGACCTTGAGAACTGGCTCTGGAAGCAGCACAAGGTGCGTATCCGCGGCGGCGACCCGTCCAAGCTGCGACTTTCCACGCCGTATTACCTCAGGCGCGCGGATGTGGACCGCTTCCTGGAGAAGTTCGACGAGTATCGGAAGACCGTGGGGTGAGGCTGTACTAACGGTTTCGGGGATTCGCTCCTAGTCGTAGTACTCCAGCCCCAGGTGCGTGATCAGCGATTCGCCCATCAGGTGCCGCAGGGTGTTCTTGAGCTTCATCGACTGAATGAACAGGTCGTGCTCGGGGTAGAGGCCCGGCGCGGTCATGGGCGATTTGAAGTAGAAGCTGAGCCATTCCTGGATGCCCAGTCCGCGCAACTGGCTGCTGCGCTGCGCCAGATCGAGAAACAGGACGAGATCGAGCACGATGGGCGCCGCCAGGATGGAGTCGCGGCAGAGAAAATCCACCTTGATCTGCATGGGATATCCGAGCCAGCCGAAGATATCAATGTTGTCCCAACCCTCTTTGT
>CAYRII010000103.1:0-8984 GCA_964424245.1 uncultured Terriglobales bacterium
CAATGCCGTGCCCGATGATTTCCTGATTTTCTCCGGAGACGATGCCGTCACCCTGCCGGTGATCTCGCTGGGCGGGGCGGGAGTCATTTCCGTAGCATCGAACGAGATCCCACGGGAGATGGCGGAGTTGACCCGCGCTGCGCTTGCGAACGACTGGGAGCAAGCGCGCCGGCTGCACCGCAG
This sequence comes from uncultured Terriglobales bacterium, assembly GCA_964424245.1. Taxonomy (GTDB): domain Bacteria; phylum Acidobacteriota; class Terriglobia; order Terriglobales; family Acidobacteriaceae; genus CAYRII01. The sequence continues at coordinate 184 of CAYRII010000103.1, forward strand.
GTATCTGCCGTTGATGCAGGCCAACTTCATCGAATCCAATCCCCTGCCCGTGAAGGCCGTGCTCGCCATGATGGGGAAGATCAAGGAAATCTACCGCCTGCCGTTGTGCTCCATGAAGAAGGACACACGCGCCAGGCTGGAGAAGGTGGCGGCGGAGGCCGGCCTGCTGGCTCGCGTCGCTGCTTCCTGACTTCCTGCGCAATCCCCCAGCGCTCCTTTCTGAATTTCCAAATCGGCTATACTGCCCCCGAAATGCAGGAACTCCGGGAAGCGATCGAGCGGCTGTTTGCGTTGGGCACAGACGTAGGCAAGGCACAGGCCGACCTTGCCGAGGCTCACGCTGTCTTCCGCGAGTTGCGCCGGGCGCTGACCGAAGGCAAGGTCCGCGCCGCCGAAAAAGACGGCGACACCTGGCGCACCAACATCTGGGTGAAGCAGGGCATTCTTCTGGGGTTTCTCCTGGGCGAACTCGCCGAAATGGGCGACCCGCGAGTGCTTACATTCGTCGACAAGGACACGTTTCCGGTAAGACGTTTCCGGGTTGCGGATCGCGTGCGGCTGGTGCCGGGAGGGTCGTCGGTGCGCAAGGGCGCGTACGTGGCCCCGACGGTGGTGTGCATGCCGCCCATGTATATCAACGTAGGGGCGTACGTGGATGAAGGCACCATGATTGACTCGCACTCGCTGGTGGGATCGTGCGCACAGGTGGGCAAGCGCGTCCACCTGAGCGCCGGGGCGCAGATTGGCGGAGTGCTGGAGCCGGCGAGCGCCTCGCCTGTGATCCTGGAAGACGAGGTGCTCGTGGGCGGCAATTGCGGTGTGTATGAAGGCACCCTGGTGAGAAAGGGCGCCGTGCTGGGCGCGGGCGTCATTCTGACCCGCTCCACTCCCCTCTACGACCTGGTTCGCGGAGAAGTGCTCCATGCCGGCGAAGGGCGGCCGTTGACCGTCCCGGAGAATGCCGTGGTGGTTCCCGGAAGCCGTGCCGTGAACCGGGGCAAGGCCGTCGAATGGGGGCTTTCCCTCTACGCGCCGGTGATTGTGAAGTATCGCGACCAGAAGACCGAGCGCAGCGTGACGCTGGAAGACCTGCTGCGCTGAGACCGAATCGCAGAAAGAACATGACCGAGACGCCACGCCAGAAGCCCGACGCGGACGCGTTCGAGCGCGAACTCACGACCGACCTGAAGGACGCCACGCCCGACCAGCCGCGCGGCCTGCCGCTGCACACGCGCATCCTGGTCGGCCTGGGCGTGGGCGTGCTGGCGGGCTTTGGCGCCAACGTGGCGCTGGGCGGCGATCATCCCGCCGTCGCCTGGGCGGTGAGCCACGTGACCGAGCCGGTGGGCACTCTGTTCCTGCGGTTGCTGCTGATGATCGTGATCCCGCTGGTGTTCTCCGCGCTGGTGGTGGGCGTGGCCGGGGTGGGCGATATCCGCAAGCTGGGTCGCGTGGGCCTGAAGACGATCGCCTTCACCATTGTGCTTTCCGCCATCTCGGTGGCAATCGGGCTCGCACTGGCCAACACCATCCGCCCAGGCCAGCGCATTGATGCGCAAACCGCCGCCGACCTGCAGCAGCGCTATGGATCGGATGCGGCGCGCACCGTGGCGGCGGCGACCAAGCAGCAAGAGAGCAAGCCCAAGTCGCCGATGATGACGGTGGTGGAGACGCTGGTGCCCGCGAACCCCATTTCGGCGGTCAGTCCGGAAACTCCCAACATGCTGCACCTGATGTTTTTCGCCGTGATGGTGGGGATCGCGTTGACGCTGATCCCGGAAACCTCGGCGGCGCCCGTGGTGAAAGTGCTGGAAGGCATCTTCCAGGTAAGCGCCAAGGTGGTGGACATGGTGATGAAGCTGGCGCCCTACGCCGTGGCTTGCCTGCTCTTCAACAACACCGCGCAATTCGGTCTCTACCTGGTGCAGGCGCTGCTGTGGTTTATGGCTACGGTGCTGGTGGGGCTGGGCCTGCACATGTTTGGAGTGTACTCGGTGGTGCTGGCCGTGCTCTCGCGCATCCCGCCGCTGGAGTTTTTTCGCCGCATCAAGACGGCGATGCTGACGGCGTTTTCCACCTCGTCGTCGAACGCCACTCTGCCCACGGCGCTGCGCGTATCCGAGGAAAACCTCGGGGTCCCTTCGGAGATCAACAGCTTTGTGCTCACCGTGGGTGCCACGGCCAACCAGAACGGCACGGCGCTCTATGAGGGCGTAACGGTCTTGTTTCTGGCGCAGCTGGCGGGCGTGGACCTGACCCTTGCGCAACAGTTGATGGTGCTCTACCTCGCCATTCTCGGCGGCGTGGGTACGGCGGGCGTGCCCTCGGGCTCGATTCCCTTCATCGTAGTGGTGCTGACGACCATCCACGTGAACCCGGCACTGATCGCGGTGATCCTGGGCGTAGACCGCGTGCTGGACATGTGCCGCACCACGTTGAACGTGACCGGCGACATCGTGGCGGCAACCTACATCGCGCGTTCGGAAGGGTACGAATTACTGCGCACGCCTCGCACCGAAGCGCCGCCCGTGGCCGTGGCGCAGACCGATTGAGGCAGTTCCAGCTACCGCGCTTTGAGATTCCTGGAAAAAAGATCCGGCAGCGGCGGTGGCATGAGTTTGCCTGCCAACACCTGCGCGCCGGGCCTGTGCTAGCATCGAAGTGATCCCTATGCCAAAAGGAAAACTGCAAGTCATTCCCCTCGGAGGCCTGGGCGAGTTCGGCATGAACTCCATGGCCGTGCGCTGGGGCGATGACATCATCGTGATTGACGTCGGGCTGATGTTCCCGGAGACGGAGCTGCTGGGCGTGGACATCGTTGTTCCCGACATCACTTACCTGCTGGAGAACCGCGACAAGGTTCGCGCCATCATTCTGACGCACGGACACGAGGACCACATCGGCGGCCTGCCGTGGGTGCTCTCCGAACTGAACGTGCCCGTTTATGCCACTGAGTTCACGCTGGCCTACGTGGAAGGAAAGCTCGAAGAACACGAGCTCTTGGAGAAAGCCAGGCTGAACGAAATCCGCGCCGGGGAGCGGTTTACGGTAGGGCCGTTCACCATTCATCCCATCGCGGTGACGCACAGCCTGGTGGACTGCGTGGCGCTGGCCATCCACACGCCGCTGGGTGTGATCATCCACACGGGCGACTTCAAGGTCGACCCGACGCCCACGGACAACCGGCTGTTCGACCTGCACAGTTTCGCAGAGTACGGCAAAGAAGGCGTGCTGGCGCTCTTCCAGGATTCCACCAACGTGGAGCGGCCCGGGTACACGCCCAGCGAGCGCGCGGTGCGGCGCAAGCTGGACGACGTTTTCCGCGCGACCGAAAAGCGATTGTTCGTTTCCTGTTTCTCCTCGTCCGTTCACCGCATCAAGCTGGCGGTGGAGCTGGCGCATGACTACGGGCGCCGGCTGGCGTTCCTGGGGCGGTCGATGACCGAGTCGGCAGAAATCGCCGAGGACCTCGGATATCTGGAAATTCCGCCCGGCCTGCTGGTGAATCCGGGGGAACTCAAGAACCTGCCGCCGGAGAAGACCTGCGTGATGATCAGCGGCACGCAGGGCGAACCGATGTCGGCGCTGTCGCGGGCGGCGGTGGACAATCACAAGCACGCAACCATTGAGGCGGGCGACACCGTGGTGCTCTCCTCGCGCATCATTCCGGGAAACGAAAAAGCCATCTACCGCATGATCGACCACCTGTTCCGGCGCCAGGCACACGTCATCTACGAGGACGGTTCCTCGCCCCCGGTGCATGTGAGCGGGCACGCCAGCCAGGAGGAGCTGAAGCTGATCATCAACCTGGTGAAGCCGCGGTATTTCATTCCCATCCACGGGGAGTACCGGCAACTGAGCCGGCACGCGGAGCTGGCGGCGGGGATGCGCGGGGCCGTGGGCCAGGTGCTGATGATCGAGAGTGGCGACGTGCTGGAGTTTACCGAGCTGGGCGCGCGCAAGGCGGGCCGGGTGGCGGTGGGGCGCGTCTGCATTGACGGCGGGCGCATGGGCGACGTCGTAGGCGACCTGGTGATTCGCGACCGCCGGCATTTGAGCGAGGATGGCATCGTGCTGCCCATCATCGCCATCAACAAGCACACCGGACGCGTGGAAGCACCGCCGGAGATCGTCATGCGGGGCCTGGCGGCGGCAGAAGACGGCCTGAACCAGGAGGCGCGGCGCATCGTGATGAAGACGCTCGAGGAATCCAGCGACGAGGAAAAGGGAGACTACGGCGTGATCAAGGAAAAGATCCGGCAGGACCTGAAGCGCTTCCTCTCCAAGCAGACCTCGCGCCGTCCCATGATTTTGCCCGTGATTCTGGAAATCTGATCGCCGGCAGTTTGCATCGCCTTGCGGCACTTCCGCTGGAATACCAACCCTGATCGGGCAAGAGAAGGAAAGGAAGCCATCGTCACGCTCGACGACATCCGGCAGGCGCGGGAGCGCATTCGCGGCGTGGCCGTGCGCACGCCGCTGGTTGAGTGTCCGCGGCACGGCAGCGCAGAGAAGCTCTACTTCAAGCCGGAGACCCTGCAGCCCATCGGCGCCTTCAAAATTCGCGGGGCGTACAACAAAGTGGCGTCCCTGCCGGAAAGCGAGCGGCGGCGTGGCGTGATTACTTACTCCAGCGGCAATCACGCCCAGGCCGTCGCCTACGCGGCGCGCGCCTTCGGCGTGAAAGCCGTCATCGTGATGCCGCGGAACGCGCCGGAAATCAAGCGTGCGGGAACCGCGGCCCTGGGCGCGGAGATCGTGCTGGTGGGGCCGGGGAGCGCAGAACGCCAGGCCAAGGCGGAAGAGCTGCAGGCGGCGCACGGCTACGCAATGATTGAGCCCTACAACGACGAAAAAATTGTCGCCGGACAGGGCACCTGCGGCCTGGAGATTGTTGAGGACATGCCGGACGTGGATCTCGTGCTCTCACCGGTGAGCGGCGGAGGCTTGCTGAGCGGAATTGCCGCCGCCATCAAGCTGAGCCGGCCGGAAGTGAAGGTTGTGGGCGTGGAGCCGGAGCTGGCGGCGGACGCGCAAGCCAGCTTTCGCAGCGGACACGTGGTGGAGTGGCCTGCGGAGAAAACCACGCGCACCCTCGCCGACGGCCTGCGCACGCAGAGCGTGGGCGAGATTCCCTTCGCGCACATCCGCCGCTACGTGGACGACATCATCACCGTGACAGAAGACGAAATTCGCCAAGCCATGCGGCGGCTGGCGCTGCACGCGCACCTGGTGGCCGAGCCTAGCGGCGCCGTATCGTTTGCAGGATTTCTCTTTCATCGCGACGAACTGCCGGCATCTAAGTGTGCGGTGACGGTCATCAGCGGCGGCAACGTCGAACCGCGATTGTTGGCCGAGGTGCTGGCCGGACAGTGAGGCGCGCGCTGGCGGATTCCGTTCGGCCGCGCCGCGGCCCGACGTCGCGCCCGCACCGTTGTAGAATCAGAATTTCCGACATGGACAAACGGCAATTTTGGAAACGCAAGGGCGGAACGGTGGCCGGGAGCCTGGCCGCCTTTCTGCTGGCAACCGCATGGGCCTGGGCGGCGCCGGCGCAGCGCGGAGTGATGGCGCGGGAGGCCGTGATGTACCTTTCTCCCGACGCCACCTCGCAAAAGCTGGGCGCGGTGCCGCGCGGGCGCGAGGTGGTGATCCTGGAGGCGAGCCGCGAGTGGGTCCACGTTTTTGCCAACGTCGACCGCGGCAAGGACGTGACCGGCTGGATTTTGGACAAGGGCGTGGTTCGCCCGCAGACCCCGCAAGGCGACCGCATCCTGTTTGGCGAGGCGGTGGACTCGGAGAGCGAGGCCTTGAAGCGCCGCGGGCGGCGCAACGCCGCCGAGGAGGCCATGCGGCTCTACTATCGCATGGCGGAATACTTCCCCAATTCGCCGCTGGCGGGCGAGGCGCTCTACCGCGCCGCGGACATCAGGTGGCAGATTGACTCTCAGGAAGTCCGGTCGCGCCCATCCTCCAAGGAGCCTGATCCACGCTACCGTCCCGATGTGGACGAGGAGCTAATGCGCGAGGTACGCAAGCGCTTTCCCAATACGCGTTGGGCGCAACTGGCCGAGTTCCACCTGCTCGACAACAAGCTGTGCGGCGACTGGGAAGGGCGGTCGAAGTGTCCGGAAAAAGAGACCGGCGTCTACGAAAAATACGCCGCGGAGTTTCCGCAATCGCCCAAGGCGCCCGAGGCGCTTTACCTGGCGGCGCTGCGGCAATCCAACCTGATCGAGATCTACAAGACCGAAGGGAATCCCGGAAAGTCCGAAGCGGCGCGCGCCCGCGGCATGGCTCTGGCGCAGCAGATTGCGGCACGCTTTCCGGAGAGCGACTGGGCCAGCCGCGCCATCCGGCTCATCTACATGATGGAGCAGCGCATCCCCACCTACGGGAAAACCGAAGAGTGACAACGCGACCGGCGGAGGCAATTTGAACGACTACCTGCTCTCCTTCCTGCTGGGCGTGATCGAAGGCCTCACAGAGTTCCTGCCCGTCAGTTCCACGGCCCACCTGAGGGTGGCGGAAGCCATGCTCGGCGTGAGCCTTTCCGACGGATACTGGAAGATGTACGCCATCGTGATCCAGTTGGGCGCGATCCTGAGCCTGCCGGTTTATTTCCGTGCGCGGATTCGGGAGCTCGTCGCCAACTTCCCGCGGGGACGCGAGGGCGACCGCACCTGGATGAGTCACCCGCTGTCGCTCACCTTTCTGGCATTTCTTTGCACGGCGGTTCCGTCGCTCATGCTGACCAAGGTGATCGGCAAGCACCTGGAAAGCCTCACGGTGATGGCCTGGGCGCTGATCGTGGGTGGCGCCGTGATGTGGATGGTGGATGTCTGGCACGAGCGGCGTGGCAGCGGCGGCATCGCGGACTTGCAGGAAATGCGCACCGGGCAGGCCGTGTGGATCGGATTGTGCCAGACGCTGGCCGCGGTGTTCCCCGGAGTGTCGCGTTCCATGGCCACCATCGCCGCCGGACAGTTGGGAGGCATGACGCGGTCTGCGGCACTGGAATTCTCGTTTTTTCTCTCCATTCCCACCATGGTTGCGGCCACGGGATTCGATCTGATTCAGGCGCTAAGGCCGGTGGCTGAGGGCGCTGCCAGCCCGCTGGGCTCGGCGGAAATGGATGCGCATCGCTGGATGGTGCTGGGTGTCGGGTTCGCGGTTTCCTTCCTGGTCGCCCTGGGCGTGGTGGCCTGGTTCATGCGCTGGGTGCGGCAGCACGGCTTTGTGCCTTTTGCCATCTATCGCATCCTGGCCGGGGCGCTGGTGCTGGCCTGGGCCATGCGCGGCGGGCAGTGAGTCCGTATGGACTGCCCACTCCCGGACGGTTACTGGGATTGACCCTTCTGCGCAGACTTTACCTCCACCGCCACCACATGCAGCTCGCCGGTCAGCAACTCCCAGGAATGTTCGGGATTCTCCAGCCATAAGACCTGGCCCGGCCGCAGATCGAGGATGGCGCTCTTCCCATCCGGGAACGTCAGCTTGGCCCGCGCAGAACCCACACTCACCAGGACCAGTGACGGGTGGGAGTGCATGGGGCTTTTTCGTCCGTGCGAAGCCCTGGCCTCGAGCACGCGCACGTGCTCATTCTCCAGAACGACGTTGTGGGCATCAGGATCCACCACGACTCCATCCCTCGATCGTTGTGCGGTGGCCACCAATGCCATTCCCAGCAAAAAGCTGAATACGATACCCAGATAGCGTTTCATTCCGTGTCCTCCTTCCGCCTGCGGGCAAATAGACAGTAGGAGGGAAAGCGAGGCGAGTCAAGGGTGGGCAGCTGCTTCAATCCCGTTTGGTCCAGGGCTTGCCGCGGCGGCTTCCCCTCTGAGAATTTGATTGTTTCCGGCCTCGATTTTGGCCATAATCGTCTCTGCTCTGGCGTACTTTGCGCATTGGTCCGGAAGGGGCCGGATGGGGGGGAAGTGCCTCCCCATGCCCGGTGGTTCCGGAAAAGTGCAATACGCTGAATGAAGTTTTTCGCACATCTATTCACGCCTACCAAGAACCGCCGGCTGAATGAGCTGGTGGGCTTCCTCCTGTATGTCTCCGCGTTGTTGTTGTTTCTGGCGCTGGCCTCCTATTCCCCGCTGGATCCGTCCCTGAATACCGCCGCCCCGACGGCACACACTCCAGCACGCAACTGGGTGGGCATGGTTGGAGCGTTGATGGCCGACCTGCTCCTGCAGCTATTGGGCGTGAGCGTATTCCTGCTGCCCGCGATGCTGGCCATGCTGGCCACACGCTGGTTCCGCTCGCGGCCGGTAGAGTCCCACGTGGCCAAGAGCATTGGCGCGACGGCGCTGCTGGTGTTCCTGCCCGCCTTCCTGGCGCTGCTGCCTTTCGGCTGGCGATGGCTTGGGGCCTTGCCGATTGAGGGTTTGCTGGGCCGCATCGCTGGCGACTTCCTGCTGCGCTATCTGAACGTCGCCGGCGCCTACATTGTCGCGGTTGCTGCCATTGCCGTGGCGCTGTTTCTTTCCACCGCATTTTCTTTCACCGTCATGCGGCTGTGGTTCGAAACGCGCTTTGCCTTGAGCTTTGCCGCCTGGGACCGGTTTCAGGACTGGCGCACCGCCCGCCGCAAGGCGCGCGCGGAACGGGAAATGGAAAAGCGCCGCCGGCAGAAGCCCCTGGTGGGCACGCAGGCCATGGCCGCCAGCCGCGTATCGGCTCCGCTCCGTTCAGGAATTGAGCGCGCGGCCGAAGATTCCCGGGCAGTTTCCGCCACCCCGTCCACCCAGCGGCCGGAACTGGTTCCCCAGGCTTCAGCCGAGCCCGCATTG
>CAYRII010000104.1:0-8945 GCA_964424245.1 uncultured Terriglobales bacterium
ACACGGCAGCGGTGACGGAAAAACTCTGGGAGCGACACTACGAGCTGATCACAGACAACCTGCAGCGGTATCTTTCCGGACAACCGCTGCGCGGGATCGTGGATAAGCAGAAAGGCTATTGAGGCTACTTGCCCGCCGATTGCCCGGAAGGGTTACGATAGCCTTGTTTCCCGCCGAACGCGGCCGGGGGCAGCCTGCTTATGACTGTTCGCCGCATGAAAACCTATTGTTCCGATACCGGCTACGTCTACCAGTATTATTTTGTGGGAAAGCGCAAAGCGCTGCGGGAGGATCCCGAGGCGCCGGCGACGGAATTTGTTTTTGACGCCACGGCAGACCGCAAGACCACGTTTGCCGTCAGCGTTTTTCTCAAGCCGGAGGCCCTGGAATCGTGGGCCGCAAGCCACGGCCGGCCGCTCACGGAAACGGAGCAGTATGCGGCTGCCAAGCTCCGCCTGCTGCGCGGATTCGACGAGATGGAACACGTGCGCGAAGAAGGCCGGCGCCTGCGTCTGGACGCCGCCCATCTCGAAGAGTTGCTGGCATCGCTGGGACTGGAGTAGCGGTACGGGCTGTCCTGCCGGTCCCTTGTCCTGCCTGTATAATTTTCACAAGCACTCATGTCTCTCTTGTGGCTACGAGTTGCGCTCGTGCTGTACGGCTTGGGCCTGCTGCACGCCCTGTTGTCCCTGACGGGGCGGGGGCGGTTCCTTTCCCGCATCATCCTGCCTGCTGTGGGAGTGGGCGCGGTTTTCCACTTTGTTTCCCTCGCGGAAGGGGTGGCGGAAAGCGGCCACTTGGTGCCCGGCACGGTTCACCAGTCGGAATCGTTGCTGGCATTTCTGGTGATGGTGTTTTTTCTGGGCGTGTATCTGTTCTACCAGACGACGGCGCCGGGAATTTTCATATTCCCGCTGGCCTTCCTCCTGACGCTGACCTCGGCCATCGGACAGCAGCCGCCGGAGTTTTCTTCTCCGTTGCTGCGCAGCGGATGGATTCTTCTCCATATTGCCCTCATTTTCACAGGCTACGCCGCCCTGTTCCTCAGCTTTGCCGCCAGCCTGCTGTATCTGTTGCAGGAGCGCAGCCTGAAGTCCAAGCAGCCGGTTGGCGTCCTGGCCCGTCTCCCCGCCCTGGAAGTGATTGACGAAATCGGCTACCGCTCGCTCCTCTTGGGATTTCCCTTTATGACTCTGGGCCTGGCGGCGGGGTCTGTGATTGCGGGCCAGCAGTTCGGCCCCGGCTTTTTTCTGGACCCCAAGGTGCTGCTCTCGCTGCTGATGTGGGCCGTGTACATGGTGCTGGTGTACACGCGCTGGAGCGCGGGATGGCGGGGGCGCCGCGCGGCATTCCTATCAACCGTGGCTTTCATTGTGGCGGTCGGGGCGTGGGCCGCCAACTATTTCAGCGAGGTGCACCGGTTCACGGCGCCATGAAATTTCAGCTCATCGGCGTGAATCATCGCAGCGCCCCGGTGGAAGTGCGGGAGCAGCTTGCCATTCCGGAGTCGCGCTTGCCTGAGGCCACACGCCGCCTGGCGCAGTATCCCGGTATTGAGGAGGGCCTGGTGCTCTCCACCTGCAACCGCGTGGAACTGCTGGCGCGTTCGCCCAACGGCCACGCCGACTTGCGTGGATACCTGCGCGACTTCTTCCTGGTGGACACCAACTCCTTCGCCTCGCATCTCTACGAGCTGGAGGGCAAGGACGTAGTGCGGCACGTTTTCCGCGTGGCCGCGAGCCTGGATTCGATGATTGTGGGCGAGCCCCAGATTCTGGGACAGGTGAAAGAGGCTTATTCGATCGCGCGCAATGTGGGCGCGGTGCACTCCCACCTGGATGCCTTGATGACCCGCGCGTTTGCCGTGGCCAAGCGCGTGCGCAACGAGACCGCCGTCGGCACCTCGTCCGTCTCGGTTGCCTCGGCGGCCGTGGACCTGGCCAAGAAGATTTTCGGAAGCCTTGAAGGCAAGCGCGTCTACCTGGTGGGCGCGGGCAAGATGAGCGAGCTGGCAGCCCGCCACTTGATCGCTCACGGCGCGGCGACGATTTTTGTTTCCAACCGCACCCATGAGCGCGCCGTGGATCTGGCCTCCCGCTTTGGCGGTGAGGCCGTGCTCTTCGAGCAACTCTATGAGTCCGTGGACCGGGCCGATATCGTCATCACGTCCACCGGGGCGCCGCACCACATTTTCCGCCGCGAGCACGGAGAGCAGTTCCTACATCGGCGCAAAAACCGGCCGATGTTTTTTATCGACATTGCCGTCCCCCGGGACGTGGATCCGGAACTCAACAAGCTCGACGGCATGTTTCTCTACGACATCGATGACCTGCAGGCCATGGTCCATTCCAACCTGGACGAACGGCGCCACGAAGCGGAGCGCGCCGAAGGCATCATCGAAGAAGAAGTGAAGCGTTTCCTGGCGCGCCTGGAAACGCTCAAGGTCGTGCCCACGATTGTCTCCCTTCAGGAGCACCTCGAAACCATCCGCCAGGCGGAGGTGGATCGGGTGCGTGGCCGGCTCGGTCCCATGACGCGCGAGCAGGAAGAGGCCGTCGAAGCCATGACGCGCGGCATCATCAACAAGATCCTGCACACGCCGGTCTCTACGCTGAAAACGGCCGCCAGCCAGCCGGAAGCCACCACTCTGATCGACGTCATCCGGCGCCTGTTCAACCTGCGTGAGGATGCTGCGCCCGGCAAGCGCGGCCGCAAGGACTAGATGGCTGCGCTGCGTATCGGCTCCCGAGGTTCGCAGCTGGCGCTCTGGCAGGCAAACCACGTCGCCGCGGCTCTGCGCGCCTGGAACCACGAAGTCGAGATCGAGGTCATCCGCACGACCGGCGACAAGACCCTGGAGGTCCCTCTTTCCCGCGTGGGCACCAAGGGAATGTTTACCAGGGAAATTGAGGAGGCGCTCTCCCAGGGCCGCATCCACCTGGCCGTGCACAGCCTGAAAGACCTGCCCACCGAGGTAGCCGCAGAGTTCGAACTGGCAGCGGTGCTTGAGAGGGAAGACCCGCGGGACGTCTTTCTTTCGCCGCACTATGCTCGGCTGGCCGATCTGCCGCAGGGGGCGAGCGTGGGTACGAGCAGCCTGCGCCGCCAGGCGCAACTGAAGGCTCTGCGGCCGGACCTGGAAGTAATTCCAATGCGCGGCAATGTGGATACCCGCCTGCGAAAGCTGGAGGCAGGAGAGTGCCAGGCCGTGGTTTTGGCGGCAGCCGGAGTCAATCGCCTGGGGCTCACCGAACTGGTGCGCGAAATCCTAACGGTGGACACGATGTGCCCGGCGGCAGGCCAAGGGGCGCTGGCCATTGAGATTCGCGCGGATGACTCTTCGACCCGCGATGCAGTTTCCTTCCTGGACCACGAGCCGTCGCGCATCGCCGTGGCGTGCGAGCGCGCGTTGCTGAACTCGCTGGGCGGTGGATGCCAGGTTCCCATTGGTGCCTGGGCGGAGGTCCACAAGAACTTTCTGCGCCTGACGGCGATCGTGGCCCGGCCCTCCGGCTCCGAGCTGCTGCGCGAAAGCCAGACCGGCGAAAAGGGCGAAGAACTGGGCCGGCGCGTGGGCGAAACCCTGCTTCGGAAGGGAGCGGCGCAAATCCTGCGCGACGTTTACGGCAGCCAGGCCGCCGTGCCGGAGCAGCCGTGAAGCCCGCCCCTCGGCCGCGAAGACCTCTCACGGGCCGGCGCATTCTTGTGACTCGGGCGCGACACCAGGCGGGCGCTCTATCGCGAGATCTCCGGCGAATGGGCGCGACGGTGCTGGAAATACCGAGCATCGAGGTTCGTCCGCCTCGAACGTTCCGTGCCCTGGATCACGCGTTGCTGCGCCTGCGGGAGTACGATTGGCTCATCCTCACCAGCGTGAACGGCGTCGAAGCCCTGTTTCAGCGGCTGAAAAAACTGCGATTGAAGTCCCGGCAACTGGAACACCTGCGCATCGCCGCCATCGGCCCCGCTACGCGAGCAGCCATCACCAGGCGTGGACTGCGCGTGCACGTGATGCCGGACGACTACGTGGCGGAGGCCGTTGTGCACGCGCTACGGAAGAGAGTGCAAGGGAAGCAAGTCCTCTTGGTGCGCGCCAGGGTAGCAAGGGACGTGATCCCGCGCGAGCTGCGCCGCGCCGGCGCGAAATTGCACGTCCGCGAAGCCTACCGCACGGTCCTCCCGCCCTCCTCAAAGCCGCGCTTGCGAGCTGTGCTCCAGAACCCTCGTCGCCGGCCGCACGCCATCACGTTTACCAGCTCCTCGACGGCGCGGAATTTCCTGCGCCTTCTGGGTCCGGGCCCCGGGAAAAAGCTCCGCGGCATACGCCTGGCCTCCATCGGTCCGGTGACGTCGGCAACCATGAGGGCACTTGGTTTACCGGTGCACGTCCAGGCCAAGCAGTACACCATGCAAGGTCTGGTTAAGGCCCTGGTCCAGGATTGGCGAAGCAAGAGCCGGAGAAACTGAAGGGGGCGTGCTTCAGGCTTTGGCCGACTTGTGTATGTCTACGGTCGTCCAGGTCTTGTCCGCTGCGTGGCACAAGGTTTCCAGGTTGCATTCCACGCACTTCGGATTGCGCGCCGCACAGACCTTGCGCCCGTGCCAAATGATCTGGTGGGAAAAGTCGATCCATTTCTCCTGGGGAACCACACGCATCAGGTCCCGTTCAATCTTCGGAGGATCGGTTTCGCGCGTCAGTTCCAGCCGGCGGGAGATGCGGTGCACGTGCGTATCCACCACCACGCCGGCGGCCTTTCGAAACCACGTTCCCAGCACCACGTTGGCCGTTTTGCGCGCCACGCCGGGCAAGGTCAAGAGCTCTTCCATCGTGTCAGGCACCCGGCCTTGAAACTCTTGCACCAGTTTTTTCGCCGCGCCGACAACGGATTTCGATTTGTTGCGGAAGAAACCGGTGCTGCGGATGTCGGGCTCCAGCTCCGCCGGCTGGAGTGCGGCAAAGTGATTCACGGAGGGGTATTTGCGAAAAAGCTCCGGCGTCACCATGTTGACGCGCACGTCCGTGCACTGCGCCGACAAGATGGTGGCCACCAGCAGCTCCCAGGCGTTTTTGTGGCTCAAGGCGCAGGTCACGTCGGCGTAAGCCTGGTCGAGACCCTTCAGAATGGCGCGGACTCGCGCAGGATCCGCCGCGCGGCCGGCCGGGCGGCCCCTTGCAGCCTGTCCTGCTTTACCCTTCTTCCTGGGTGCGGACTTGCGCCGAACTCGCGCACGCTGCGATCGAACCGCCATTCCTGGATGTTCCTTTCAAAACCAAAATGCAGGTGTCCTTGGAAGGTTCCAGGGACGTCTGGCAGACTAGCTGCTTCCGGCAGCGTTTACAATGGGAGCTGCAGTCCCGCTGGAGTCCTTGCGGAAGTGAAAAGAGAATAGATGGCAACCGACAGCAAAGTCAGGGCACGAACGGAAACGGGCGAGCTTCCCGCCACTCCGCTGACCGTGGACGGCGCCAGCGTACTGCACCAGATGATGCGGTTTCGCTGGTCGGCCTGGCGGACCGCGCCGCAGGCAGAGAAAAGCAAGATGGTTTCCGAAACCGCTGCGGTGCTGGAAGCCATGGAAGGCCGCACCGCAGGGCAGAGTGCCCTCTACACGCTCCTCGGTCACAAGGGCGACCTGATGTTTGTTCATTTCCGCAACAGCTTTGAAGAGCTCAAGGCCGCCGAACTGGAACTGGCGCGGCTGCCGCTGGCCGATTTCCTGGAGCCCGTGGCCTCGTATCTCTCCGTGATTGAACTGGGTCTCTACGAGTCCTCCGTGAAACTCTTCCGCGAATTGTTGGAGAAGGGCGTCGAGCCCCACTCCGAGGAGTGGAAGCAGGAGGAAGAGAACCTTCTGGCCCGCCAGAGAGACGCCATGCGTCCGCGCCTGTATCCGGAAATCCCCGCCAGCCGCTATCTCTGCTTCTATCCCATGGACCGGCGCCGGGGCGAGGACAAGAACTGGTATCGCCTGCCCATTGAGGAGCGCCAGCGGCAGATGGAAGAGCACGGCAATGTCGGGCGTCGCTATGCGGGGACGGTGCGGCAGATTATCTCCGGCTCCATCGGATACGACGACTGGGAATGGGGCGTAGATCTTTTCGCCGACGACCCCGCAGTCTTCAAAAAGCTGATCTACGAGATGCGGTTCGACGAGGTCAGCGCGGTGTATGCATTGTTCGGAACGTTCTACGTTGGCCTGCGCTGCCCCGCCGCCGGCCTGGGCGAATTGCTGGAGGGACGCCTGCCTCCTGCTGCCGCAGCCGGAGGGCGTGCGGCAGATTGACGGCGCGCGCCGCCGCCGGTACTCTCTTAGGCATCATGGCCGTCAAATCCATCCAACTCGGGCAGGTCTGGCGCAATAACCAGTCTGGCCAGAATTTTCTGGTCACCAAGCTCTACAGCGAAGTATTTTCGCAATACGCCATGTTGCGCCATGCGGATGCCACGGCCGCCACTTCGGATACCGTGCGCGTGAAAGTGGAAAAGTCCAGCGAAGGCGCCACTCTGCCCGGCTACACTTTCACCCAGGAATCCCAGGAGTTCTAAGTGCAAGCTCGCCGGTGGTTCGCGTTTGGGTGCGAACCCGCAGCCGGTTTTCATCGCGAATGATTGCCAAAATCCTGACCCTTCTCAGCAGCTTCATCATCTGGGCCATCTCTTCGTCCGGCTATCTGGGAATCATCCTCATGATGGCGATTGAGTCGGCCTGCATCCCGCTCCCTTCGGAAGTGATCATGCCGTTCTCCGGTTACCTGGTGTACACAGGCCAATTGGACTTGTTCTGGGTGGCGACGGCGGGAGCGTTCGGCTGCAACGTTGGATCGGTGGCAGCGTACGAAGTGGGTTATTTCGGCGGGCGTCGGCTGGTGGAAAAGTACGGCTCTTACATTCTGCTCAGCCAAACAGAACTCGCCTGGGCCGACGGCTTTTTCGCGCGCTACGGGGCCGCCGCCGTCTTTCTGGCGCGGCTGCTGCCCGTTGTGCGCACGTTCATTGCGCTCCCTGCGGGCATTGCGCGCATGCCCCGAGTGCCGTTCCACCTGTACACCTTTCTCGGTTCCTGGCCGTGGTGTTTCGCCCTGGCCTGGCTGGGCATGAAAGCGGGAGAAAACTGGCAGTACCTGGGCAAGTACTTCCACGAGTTTGATGTCGTCATCGGAGCCGTGATTGTCCTGGGAGCAGCCTGGTTCGTCTATTCCCGCATGAAGCATCGCGTGCGGGCCTCCTAAATCACAAGCTCAATCGATTCCCACCCGTTTCGTCACCAGTCTTTCGTACAGCTTCCAGGGAGCGAGCGCGCGGACCCAGAATTGTGCATGGGCGTCCGGGCCAATCAGGTAGCGCAACCTGGGGTTGGGGTCCTCGGCAATGCGGGCAATCTTCTCCGCCACGCGGCGGGCGTCGCGCTTCACAATGCGCTTGCGAACATGCTCGGCAAAGCGGCGTCCCCGCGCGTAGTTAGGGGAATCGGGGTTCAGAGACCTTTCGCCCAACTGTGCGTTGCGCTCCCAGATGTCGGTCTGAAATGAACCCGGCTCCACCAGCACCACGCGGATACCAAGAGAGTGGGTCTCCAGACGCAGCGCCTCGCTCCATCCTTCGAGCGCAAACTTGGAAGCGGCGTAGGTGCCGATGACGGGAGCGGGCGCCCGCCCGGCGATGGACGAGACCATCAGGATGTGTCCGCTGCCCTGCGCACGCATGGTGGGCAGCACCGCCTGGGTCATGGCGACGTGGCCGAAAAAGTTGGTCTCAAACTGCCGGCGGATTTCCCCCAGCTTCATGTCTTCGGCAAAGCCGGCCATGGCGAAGCCGGCGTTGTTGAGCAGCACGTCGATGCGGGCGTGGTCGCGCACCACTTCGGCAATCACGCCCGGCAGGGTGGCGGTTTCGGTGATGTCCAGGCGCCGCACGTCCAGACCATCCGCCACACCGGCTTCTTCTGCAGCCTGCAACAGGCGTTCCTTGCGTTCCGGGTTGCGCATGGTGGCCACGACGCGAAACTCGCGCCGCGCCAGTTCGACGGCCGTGAGCAGGCCGATGCCGCTGGAGGCCCCGGTAATCAACGCCACACGTTGCCTCATCGCTTGTCCCTTTCCCTGTGATTGCAAAACGCAGGCCGATACGAGATGATAGCTGGTTTCTTCTGCACATTCTCTTCTCTTTGGATCGGATCCGACGCATGGCAAAGCCGCGCAACAAGTCAGAAATAGCCAAAGCAAAAGGCAAACTGGGAGTGATGATTCCCGGCATGGGAGCGGTCGCCACGACGTTCGTGGCCGGGGTAGAGGCAGTGCGCAAGGGCTACGCCGAACCCATCGGCTCGCTGACGCAGATGGGCACCATCCGCCTGGGCAAGCGCACCGATTCGCGCGTACCCAAGATCCACAAACTGGTTCCGCTTGCCGGCTTGAAGGACCTGGTCTTCACCGGCTGGGACATCTTCGAGGATGACATGTACACCGCGGCGCGCAAGGCGGGCGTGCTGGATATCGCGCTGCTGGACAAGGTGAAGCCCTTCCTCGAATCAATCCAGCCGCGCAAGGCGGTGTTCGACCGCCGTTACGTCAAGAGGCTCGATGGCAGGCACGTGAAGAAAGGCCGCACCAAGATGGACCTGGCCGAGCAGGTGCGCGCCGATATCCGGGAGTTCCGCAAGACTTCCGGCGCCGACCGGCTGGTGATGATCTGGTGCGGCTCCACCGAGGTCTTCCTCAAGCCCAGCCGGGTGCACGCCTCGCTCAAGGCCTTCGAGAAGGCGATGCTGGCGAACGACGACCAGATCGCGCCCTCCATGGTGTACGCCTACGCCGCCCTCTCTGAGGGCGTGCCTTTCGCCAACGGCGCGCCCAACCTCACCGTGGACATCCCAGCCATGCGCGAGCTTTCGCGCAACAACTGCGCGCCTATCTGCGGCAAGGATTTCAAGACCGGACAGACGCT
>CAYRII010000105.1:0-8941 GCA_964424245.1 uncultured Terriglobales bacterium
TCTGGGCACCGCGCTCAAGGCCCAGCAGTCGGCAGTGAAGACGGTGGATACCGTCTCGATTGACCGCGCGATCAAAATGTTTTACACGGAGGAAGGCCGCTTTCCCAAGGACCTCGATGAACTGATCACGCACGGCGAGTTGCGACTCGCACCAGTCTTCGCCGACGCTCGTCAGTTCGATTCCCAGAAGGCGCAGAAAGTCCGCCTTGTCGAAGATGCTGCGGACGTTGTCGGGAACGGCGGAACTCATGGGAGCAGGCTTACTCTGGCGGGCCACCGGGTATATGGATTCCTCGCTGCGCTCGGAATGAGAAACATCTAGCACTCCCACCTCAGCAGTGTCGCCCCCACGGTGAATCCCGCACCCACGGCCGCCAGCAGCACCAAATCTCCCTTTTTCATCTTGCCCTGCTGGCGGGCGGTTTCCATGGCCAGCGGGATCGTGCCCGCGGTGGTGTTGCCGTATTCGCCGATGTTAACGACCACACTTTCCTCCGCCAGCTTCAGTCGATTGGCGCAGGCGGTGATGATGCGCCGGTTGGCCTGGTGGGGGATGAAGACGTTGACGTCGCAGCCCTTGAAACCGTTGCGCTGGAGCAGCCGGTCGCAAACGTCGGCCATCTTGCGCACGGCGTATTTGAAGACTGCCTGACCATCCTGGTGCACGTAGTGCATTTTTTTCTCGACCGTCTCGCAGGTGGCGGGATGCAGGCTGCCGCCCCCGGGCATGTAGAGCGCGCGCCCGCCGGAGCCGTCCACTTCGTGCAGGAAATCAATCAGCCCTTCTTCGCCGTCGGCTGCGGGCTCCACGAGAACGGCGCCGGCGCCGTCACCAAAGATGACGCAGGTGGCGCGGTCGCTGTAGTCGATGATGGAGGACATAACGTCGGCGCCGATGACCAGCACCTTCTTGTGCGCGCCCGTCTGGATGAACTGCGCGCCCGTCTGCAGCGCGTAGACGAAGCCGGAACAGGCAGCGGAGATGTCAAAGCCCCAGGCTCCCTTGGCGCCGAGCTTGTCCTGCACCAGGCAGGCGGTGGCGGGAAACAGCATGTCGGGGGTGACGGTGGCCACCAGGATGGCATCGAGTTCAGTGGCGGAGACCCCGCGCTCGGCAAGCGCCGCGCGCGCAGCCTCGACAGCAAGGTCGCTGGTGGCGACTCCCTTGTCTGCAATATGACGCTGGCGAATGCCGGTGCGCTCGAGAATCCATTCGTTCGAGGTTTCGACCAGCTTCTCCAGGTCTTCGTTGGTGAGCAGGCGGGGAGGGACGTAGGTTCCCAGCGCGGAAATCTTTGCCGGACAAAGATTGTTCAAGATACTCGGCCCCCGAAAAAACAAAGCGTGTATTGTGGCCCAAGGAAAACTGATTGTCCAACCGGCAGCCGTCAGAGGTGCCACAAGAAGCCAGGCACCGGGAACTCCCGCTGCACACGCACGAGCCCGTTACCGTTGCTTCCTTCCGGACCTGGCGGGGTTGGCGGGATTGCGTCGCGCGGGACCCGGCACCTGACCTACGCAGTGTAGCATCCGGGGAAGGCTCTTCCCTTTCCGCACCGGGAGGAGAACAATAGAACCACGGCTATGGACCCTGCCCCTACCGGACAAGTCGCACTACCGGGCGCCGGGCGCAGCGCGGTGGAGCGCTACTTCGAAATCTCGCTCTACCTGCTGATCGTTACCGGATTCACCACGCTGGCCAGCACGGGCAAGCTGGACATGCTGTCGGTCCTGGTAGTAACCGCAGCGCTTCTGTTCCGCGGCTATCTGCTGCTGCAGGGACGGACGCTGGTAATCCCGGAACGGTGGACCTCGTTTTCCGCTGTCGCCTACGCCGTGTTCTACGTGCTGGATTTCTTTCTGCTTTCCGGCAGCTTCCTGACCGCCACAGCGCACCTGGTGCTGTTCATCCTGGTGGTGAAACTGTTCTCCGTGCAGCGCAACCGGGACGTGCTGTGGCTGTGCGTACTGGCGTTTCTTTCCGTGCTGGCGGCGGCGGTGCTCACGGTGGACAGCGCCTTCCTGGCCGCCTTTTCGCTTTTCCTGCTGCTGGCCGTGGCCACCTTCGTCAGCATGGAGATGCGGCGCTCGGCGGAGGCCGCCGCCGGCCGCGCGCGCGAATCGGAGCACGCGACCCGGCGATTGTCCTGGTCGCTCTCCACCACGGCGGTGGCGCTGATGGTTTCCATCATCTTGGGAGCGGCGGGGATTTTCTTCGTGCTGCCGCGCGTCTCGGCCGGTTACTTGAGTGCCTACGCTCCCCGCACCCAACTGGTGAGCGGCTTCAGCGATGACGTGCGCCTGGGCGAGATTGGTGAAATCCAACAATCCAACCAGGTCATCATGCACGTGGAAATTGAGGGAGATCCTCAGGGCTCGTTCGACCTCAAGTGGCGCGGCGTGGCCCTGAGCCGGTTCGACGGCACGCGATGGCTTAATCCGTCGCAGCAGCTGACGGTTTGGATGCCGTCGCAGGGTCGTTTCGATCTGCTCCGTGTTCCTTCGAACAATCGCCTGGCCAGGGCGGCGGAATCCGGCACCGTACGGCCCCGAAACATCCGCTATCGCGTGACCCTGGAACCTGTGGGCACCAATGTTTTTTTCCTGGCGCCGGTGGCCCAGGCCCTGTTCGGCAACTATCGGGAGATCAGCGTGGATGCAGCAGGATCGGTTTACAACAGCGACCGCTACAAGCTGGTGAGCCGGTACGAAGCGGTCTCCGATGTTTCGCAACCCCAGCCGGAGGATCTCCGTCAGCAACCGACGGACTATCCGCAGGGCATGGCCGAGCGTTACCTGCAACTGCCCCAGGTGGATCCCCGGGTGCGCGCGCTGGCTGGAGAAATTACAGCCGGCGCGGACAACAACTACGACCGCGCCGTGGCCCTGGAGCACTACTTGAGGACGCGCTATGGCTACACGCTGCAGCTTCTCGACGAGCCCGAAGAAGACCCGCTGGCGCACTTCCTGTTTGAACGCCGCGAGGGACACTGCGAATACTTTGCCTCTTCCATGGCGGTGATGCTGCGCGAACTGGGCGTGCCGTCGCGCATCGTGAACGGCTTCCGCACCGGCGAATTCAACGACGTCACGGGAAGCTACATCATCCGCGCACGGGACGCGCACTCCTGGGTGGAGGCATACTTTCCCAGCGCGGGCTGGGTGGCATTTGATCCCACGCCGGCCGCGCTGCGGCCCTCTGGCAGCACGTGGGCGCGCTTTCTGCTCTATCTGGATGCGGCGCGGGAGTTCTGGCGCGAGTGGGTGATCAACTACGACTTCATGCACCAGAACCAGTTGGGCAGCAGCATGACGGTAAGCAGCCGGCATTACGCGCTGAACCTGCGCAGCTGGATCCGGCAGCGCTACCGCGCGCTGGTGCGCTCGGCGCGCGAGTTGCAACGCCAGGCGCAGGACTCTCCCGAGGAGTGGAGCCTGGGAGGAGTGGCCGGGCTGGCGTCCCTGCTTCTGCTATTGAATTCCCGGCGGCTGTGGCGGGCGATTCGCGACCAGCGCACCGCGCGGCGGCCGGAGCGGGCCCCGCGGGCTGCCGCCAGCCTGTGGTACGAACGGCTCACGCGGTGGCTGGCGCGGCGCGGCTGGCGCAAGCTGCCGGCACAAACCCCGGAGGAATTCCTGGCTACGGTCGGCGACCCCAACCTGCGGCGCTCCCTGGATTCCTTCACCGCACGCTACCAGGCCGCGCGCTTTGGCGGATCAGCCGAGGATGCCAGGTCGCTGCCCGAGCTCTACGAAGAGATCACATCCACCAGCGGGCGCTGAATCCTCTCCGCCCATTCCTTCGCGACACGGGAAGTGGCGCCGAAAGGCGCAAGAATCCCTCTGCTAGAATGAAATCAACGCATGCCTGTTGAATCAATCACGGAATCGCCGGAAGCCGCGCCAAGCGAGGCGCCAGCGCGCACCAAGATCGGCTTTGTGAGCCTGGGCTGCCCCAAGAACCTGGTGGACAGCGAGGTGATGATGGGCATTCTGGCCGAGGCGGGCGCGGAGATCACACCGCACGCCGAGGACGCCGACGTGATCGTGGTCAACACCTGCTCGTTCATCGAATCCGCCCAGCAGGAGTCTGTGGACACGATTCTGGAGATGGCCTCACGCAAGACCTCTACGGGCCATCCGCAGGGCAAGGCGCGGCGACTGGTGGTGGCGGGCTGCATGGTGGAGCGCTACCGCCACGAGATCCAGAAGAAGATCCCCGAGGTGGACGCTGTCGTGGGCACAGGAGAGCTGGAGGACATCCTGGAGGCTGCCGGAATGACGTCCGCGGGGCAGTCGCGGGCGGCCGCTCCACAAGGACCACTGGTGGTTCTGAACTCGCGGCCGGAGGGCGTCGCGCAGGCGGCCAAAGGGCGGTTCGCGCGCGATGCGTGGGACAGCGCCATTGCCGATCTTCCCAACTACCTCTACGACGAACATACGCCGCGCCTGCTGGCTACACCCGGCCATGCTGCGTACATCAAAATCGCCGAGGGATGCGACCACCCTTGCACGTTTTGCGTGATCCCGCAGCTCCGCGGCCGCTTCCGCTCGCGGCGCTTTGAGTCAGTGATCGCCGAGGCCGAGCGCCTGGCGCGGCAGGGCGTGCGGGAGATCACGCTGATCGGGCAGGACACGACCTGTTACGGAGAGGATTTGGGCCTGAGCGATGGCCTGCCGCTCCTGCTGGAAAAGCTCGCGGGAATCGAAGAGCTGCACTGGGTGCGTTTTCTCTACGCCTATCCCAACAAGATTTCACGCCGGCTGCTGGAAACCATGGCGTCCCACGACAGGGTTTGCTCCTATCTGGACGTGCCCTTGCAGCACGCCGCGGCCGGCGTCCTGAAACGCATGCGGCGCGGAGCGAGCGCGGAGATTTTTTTGCGCTCGATCGAAAACATGCGGCGCATCGTGCCAGGACTGGCGCTGCGCACCTCGTTCATCGTGGGCTTTCCGGGCGAGACAGAGAAAGATTTCCAGGAACTCTGCGAGTTCGTGTGCGCGGCAGAATTCGACTGGATGGGAGTGTTCGGATATTCCGACGAGAGCGGTGCAGCAGCGTACGAGATGGAAGGCAAGGTCCCGCGGCGCGAGATTGAGCACCGGCGTGAGACCCTGATGCAGATGCAGCGCGGCATCAGCCGCAGGAAGAAACGCGCGCTGGTGGGCCGGCAGTTCGACCTTGTGCTGGAGGGGTCTTCGGGCGAGACCGACCTGCTTTGGGAGGGGCGCACCGAGATGCACGCGCCGGAGATTGACGGAAAGGTTTACGTGAACGATGCCGGGGCCCACAGCGACATCCTGCCCGGCACGTTCTATCGATGCGAGATCACCGAAGCGCACGACTACGACCTGGTGGCCCGCCTGCTGTAGAACGAATCGGAGGGTTATGGCAGCAAAGCGTCCACGCCTGCGCAGCCTGCGCTGCCCCACCTGCCGCAAGGTGGTCCTGCGCAGTGACCTAGAGTTCCCCTTTTGCAGCAACCGCTGCCGCAGGATTGACCTGGGAAAGTGGGCCAGCGGTGCCTATGTGATCTCGTCCCCGACTTTCGATCCGGATGCGGGAGCTGTCGGTGCCCAGGAGAACGCCCCCAGTGAAGGCTCGGGAGAAGCGGAGAAAGATCGGATCAATCACCCTGATGGAAAACTCCGCTAAAGCCCCGGCGGCTCAGGCTGCGACACCTACACGATCCGCCTGGGCGTGGCCGGTGGCGACCGTGTTGGGAGTGGGCAGGCTGAAACCCGGGCCGGGGACCTGGGCTTCGGCATTGGCCGTAGCGGCATGGTGGTCTGTTGCGCAGGTGGTTCCGGCTGCGTGGCACGGACCGGCGATTGTGGGGATGGCGCTGGCGGCCGTGGCGGCAGGGATCCCGGCTGCCGGAATCGTGGCGCGAGAGAGCGGGAGAGACGACCCCAGCGTCGTGGTGGTGGACGAAGTGGCGGGTCAATGGATTGCGCTTGTCGCCGTGCCGCTGAATTGGAAATACCTGTTACTGGGTTTTATACTTTTCCGCATCTTCGACATCTGGAAACCGCCGCCATTGCGCCAAATAGAAACCTGGCGCGGCGGGGCGGGAGTCGTGCTGGACGATGTGGCAGCCGGAATCTACGCCCGGTTGACCTTGGGTTTGCTGGTTTATGCGGACCTTTTGACTTAGCGGCGCATGCGGGCGGGGACGGGCAGATTCCGGACTCGCGCGTAGCAGGAGCAAGATGGGATTCTCAGACCGACTGCTGGGCCGGAAGAACGTGAACGGCAGGCCGCACATTGATGCGCTGCTGCCGTCGGCCGCCCTCCCCGGAGGCGAAGTGCGTATTGTGGGCAGCGGCCTGAAGCCTCCCGACCTAGGCCGGCCCCGCGTGAGTTTTGGCGACCTGGAAGGATCCATTGTTGTCAGCTCTGACGATTTTCTGATTGCGCGCGTGCCCGAAGGGGCCACTTCGGGACCGGTGCAGGTTTCCATTGACGGGCAGACCAGCAATGCTTCGCCCATCCATGTGGCCTTCCCCGTGGCCGAGAATCTGCATCCCGTCACCAACCCCGCCCTGGACACCGAGGGCAACATCTATGTGACCTTTTCCGGCTCGCGCGGCCAGAAGGTCCCGGTGGCCATCTACAAGATCGACACCAGCTACAGCGTGAAGCCGTTTCTTGCGGACATGATGAACGCGACGGGCATTGCGTTTGATCGCGAGGGACGCATGTATGTAAGCTCGCGCTTCGAAGGCGCGGTGTACCGCGTGGCGCCGAACGGAAGCATGTCCACCTATGCGGAGGGCATGGGAATCGCCACCGGGCTGGCCTTTGACCGCAACCAGAACCTGTACGTGGGAGATCGCAGCGGCACGATTTTCAAGATCGCGCCCGACCGGCAGATTTTTGTTTTTGCCACACTCGAGCCGAGCATTGCCGCCTATCATCTGGCTTTCGCCTCCGACGGCAACCTTTTTGTCTCCGGGCCAACCACCTCCAGTTACGACGCCGTGTACCGGGTGACTCCGCAGGGCGCCGTCTCGGTCTTTTTCCGTGGCCTGGGACGGCCGCAGGGACTGGCCTTCGACGCCGCGGGAAACCTCCATGTGGCCGCCTCGCTGCGCGGCAAGCGCGGGATCGTGAGAATCAATCCCCAGGGAGAGGCCGCGCTGGCAGTCTCCGGCCACGGCCTGGTAGGACTGGCCTTCGCCCCTGGAGGCTCCGCCATCCTGGCCACCAGCAGCGGCGTGCACCATCTGGCCTGGGGCATCCCGGGGAAACCGCTGATCGACTGATCGAGGGCGCCGTTCCAGGTGAGTCCACAACTTGATGAGCCATGACGCACAAGGCAAGCAAGCGGAGATCATCGCCATCGGCTCGGAGCTTTTGACCCCTTACCGCCAGGACACCAATTCCCTTTTCGTCACCGAGCAGTTGAACCGGCTAGGCGTGGACGTGGTGTTCAAGACAGTGGTCGGGGACAGCCTGGAGCACATTGCGGCGGCGACCCGAACCGCACTCGCGCGCGCGGAAATCGTGATTCTCATGGGCGGGCTCGGACCCACGGAAGACGATCGCACGCGCGAGGCCGTGGCGGCGGTCCTGGGCCGCGAGTTGAAGCGCGATCCCGCCATCACCGCCGAACTGTATGCGCGCTTTGCCTCGCGGCGCATCAAGATGCCGGAGAACAACAAACGGCAGGCCGATGTGATCGCGGGCGCGGCGACGTTGCCCAACCATCACGGGACGGCTCCGGGCCAGTGGGTGGAGTGCTCCTGGGAAGGAGCGGAGAGAATCCTTGCCCTGTTGCCGGGCCCGCCCAACGAGCTGAATCCCATGCTGCTCGAGGAGTGCGTGCCTCGCCTGAAATCGCACTTGCCCTCCATCCACTTCTTTACCCGTGTGCTGAAGATTGCCATGGTTCCGGAGTCGCAATTGGACGCCCGGGTTGCCCCGATCTACGCCCGGCACGCCAACGTGAGGACGACGATTCTGGCGGCGGCGGGTGAGTGCCAGTTGCACCTGCGGGCCTGCGCGGCCAGCCCTGAGGCGGCGCAGTCTCAGGTGGATGACCTGGCGGAAGAGCTGGAAGACGAACTGGAAGACCTGGTTTATTCCCGCGAGGGCGAGACGCTGGAACAGATCGTCGGCTACTACCTGCAGATGCGGGGAGCCACGATCGCGGTGGCAGAGTCGTGCACGGGCGGATTGCTGGGCCAGAGGCTGACTTCCGTGAGCGGCAGCTCCAGGTATTTTCTGGGCGGGGCGATCGTCTATGCCAACGATCTGAAGACTTCGATGACGGACGTGCCCCCGCTTCTCCTCGCGGAGCATGGCGCGGTGAGCCGTGAGGTGGCAGCGGCCCTGGCGGAGGGCGTGCGCCGGCGCGCCAAGTCCACGCTGGGGTTGGCGGTGACGGGCGTGGCCGGGCCGACCGGAGGAAGCGAAGACAAACCGGTTGGACTTGTGTATCACGCCCTGACGGACGGCGGAAAAACAGAGATCGTGGAGCGGCTGTTTCCGGGCACTCGCGATGGCATACGCTGGTGGGCCAGCCAACAGGCTCTCGACCTGGTGCGGCGGAAACTGATGTAGGTGTCACAAGGAAGTTCCTGCCATGCGACTTTTTGTGGCGCTCGATATCGATGCGGCCATCCGGGTGCAGTTGGCGCAGTTCGTTGCCGGCCTGCGCGAGTTCGCGCCGGACGTGCGCTGGGCGCGCACCGAATCTCTGCACGTGACTCTGAAGTTCATCGGGGAAACCGACCCCAGCCAAGTGGCGGCGATCCAGCAATCCCTGGGCGAGATACGGGCTGCTTCCATGGAGATACGATTCCGGGAAACCGGATTCTTCCCTACTGCGCGGTCGGCGCGCGTCTTCTGGGTGGCGGTGCATG
This sequence comes from uncultured Terriglobales bacterium, assembly GCA_964424245.1. Taxonomy (GTDB): domain Bacteria; phylum Acidobacteriota; class Terriglobia; order Terriglobales; family Acidobacteriaceae; genus CAYRII01. Next base: position 8,872 of record CAYRII010000105.1, read on the forward strand.
CGGACGCAGGCCTGGCAGCGCTGGCGGAGGCCGTGGAGACGGCATTGGCGCCGCTTGGAATCGAGCGGGA
>CAYRII010000106.1:0-8861 GCA_964424245.1 uncultured Terriglobales bacterium
AGCTCAAAACCAAACTGAAGCGGCTGCTGCAGCACGGACAGGTGGCGGAAGTCGTCGTCAGCCTCCGGTCTGCCGCCGCGACCTGCTGGACCACGAAGTCGACGAGGCGGCGCAGCTCGTCAGGGTGCATCTGCGACATTAACTACGGTACCTGTCGGTAGTGTCCGATTCTAGCCGGACCCGGGTCCGCCTGAGGGTGGACACTACCTGATCAGCTGCGTCCCATCACCGATTTCGCTCGAGCGCACGAATCTTGGCCAGCCGCCGGATGTAGCGCGGCTCGCGCATCGCGGTCTGCACCCACACGTTGACGATGGCGATCGCTTGTTCGGTCGTCAGGAGCGATGCGCCCAGACAGAGCACATTAGCGCCGTTGTGCTCGCGGGAATAGCGAGCGATGGTTTCGTCAGGGCACATCGCGGCGCGAACGCCATCGATTTTGTTGGCCGCGATCGCCGATCCGATGCCGGCGCCGTCAATGATGATGCCCGCGTCTGCCTCACCTGCTGCCACGGCGCGTGCCACAGGTGCCGCAACGTCCGGATAGTCGACCGGTGCCGCATCATGGGTCCCCAGGTCGTGAACGGCGATCCCGGCGCTTCTCAAACCGGCTGTCAAATCTCTTTTCAGGGCAACGCCGGTATGATCGCTTCCGATCGCCAGCGTCCGGATCGGCGTGACCGGAGCCAGCTCCAACTCGCTGGCAGATACCTGATCGTCTCGCACCACGGTGATGCGACGCTCGCGAAGGGTGTCGCTGGCAAGCGGGGTAATGTGTCCGCCAGCCACAAGGGTCACCGTGCTCCCGAACTCGAGGGCGCGCGCGTCGGACTCGGTAATGATCTCGAACCGCTTCATCGATCGCAGCTCCCGGCTCTGCCAGTCACTGCACAAACTCTTTACCACAGAGGTTACGGAGGTCACAGAGACAAACTCAAAACTAAGAACTCAAGCCTAAAACTTTCTGAACGCAAAGACCTGCAATCTTTCAGAACTTTTGACTTTGCTTTTCGGTCTTACGTTCGTTGCTCTGTGTCCTCCGTGTCCTCTGTGGTGAAATCCTAGTTCTTCAGGAACCCGCTAGCCTTTCGGCCCTGGTCCAGCATTGTCATCGAGCACGACGATATCCCGAAGATTCCGATATTGTTCGGACTGGTCGAGACCGTAGCCCACACCCAGGCCGGGCTACATTTCTACTCCGATGCCGATGTGATTTGCGACGTGGGCGGGCAGGACATCAAGATCATTATCCTCAAAGATGGCCGGGTGAAGGACTTCAAGCTCAACACCCAGTGCTCGGCGGGCAACGGCTACTTCCTGCAGGGCACCTGCGAGTCCTTCGGCTACAAGGTGGAGGAGTTTTCCGACATCGCCTTCGCCGCCAAGGGCTACCCGCAGTTTGGCTACGGTTGCGCCGTCTTCATGCAGTCCGACATTGTGGACTTCCAGCGCCAGGGCTGGAAACCGGAAGAAATCATGGCCGGTCTCTGCAACGTGCTGCCCAAGAACATCTGGCTCTACGTCTCGCAGATTCCCAATCTCTCTGCTATCGGACGCAAGTTCGTCCTTCAGGGCGGCACGCAGCACAACCTGGCGGCGGTGAAGTCGCAGGTGGATTTCATCGAGTCGCGCTTCAAGGGCAAGGAAGCACAGCCCGAGGTCATCGTCCACCAGCATTGCGGCGAGGCTGGCGCCATCGGCTGCGCCTTCGAAGCCGTGCGCCTCTGGGAGAATGGCCGCCAAACCACCTTCATCGGGCTCGACCAGGTGGCCTCCATCACCTTCACCACCACGCGCAACGAAGACACGCGCTGCTACTTCTGCAAGAACAAGTGCCTGCGCACCTTCATTGACGTGCAGACCGCCGTGCCCAACCCCAACTACAAGCCGCCCGCCAAGACCAAGGTCCCGCTCTCGGACGGCGCGCAGCGACTCATCATCGCCACTTGCGAGAAGGGAACCGTCGAAAACGTCGAGGAAATGCGCGTCATCAAGGGCGATATCGACGCCATCAAGAAGGAAAATCCCAACCTGGTTGAGGTAGCCGCCAAGGCCGCCTTCCGCAGCTACGAGCCGCCCGTTGTGGCCGACCCGCTACCCAAGTTCGCCCTCACCGCCGCCCAGAAGCTGCGCGTCGAGCGCATGAAAAAGCGCGCCGAGCTGCACATCGGCATGCCCCGCGCCCTCAACATGTACTCCTGCGGGCCGTTCTTCACCGCCTACTTCGAGTCCCTGGGCGTTAAGGCGGAAAACCTCTTCTGGTCCGAATTCACCACCGAGCAGCTCTACAAGGAAGGCGCCAAGCGCGGTGCCATCGATCCCTGCTTCCCCTCCAAGGTGGGCATTCCCCACGTGCACAACCTGCTCTACGTCGTGCACCCCAAGAAGAAGCTGGATATCATCTTCTTCCCCATGATCGACTCGCTGCCTTCGTTCCTCTTGCACACCCAGGACAGCCGCGCCTGCCCCACGGTCACGGCCACACCCGCCGCGGTCAAGGCGGCCTTCACCAAGGAATCCGATCTCTTCAAGGAGAAGGGCGTCCTCTGGATGGACACCCTCATCTGCCTGCACGACGTCAAGCAGGCCCACCGCCAGATGTATCAGGACTGGAAAGAAATCCTGGGGCTGACCGAAGAGGAAAACTTCCGCGCCGTCGAGCAGGGCTTCTCGGCCATGGACAGGTTCTTCAGTTCCATCCGCGATCAGGCGCGGCAGATCCTGAACCGCCTCGAGGCCGAAGAAAAACTCGGCATCGTTCTCCTCGCCCGGCCCTACCACCACGATCCCGGCCTCAACCACGAGATCCTGGAGGAATTCCAGAAGATCGGCTACCCCGTCTTCTCCCAGGATTCGCTGCCCCTCGACGAAGAGACCCTGTGGCGGCTGTTCGGCGACGAGGTGCGCGCCGGCATCATCCAGCATCCGCTCGACATCTCCGACTCCTGGAAGAACTCTTACTCGGAGAACACCAACCGCAAGGTGTGGGCCGCCAAGTACACCGGCCGCCACCCCAACCTGGTGGCGCTCGAGCTCTCCAGCTTCAAGTGCGGCCACGATGCCCCCATCTACACCGTCATCGAGGAGGTCGTCGAGCACACCGGCACGCCTTACTTCTCGTTCAAGGATATTGACGAGAACAAGCCCACCGGCTCTATCAAGATCCGCGTCGAAACCATCGGCTACTTCCTCAAGCGTTACCGCGAAGACATGGTGCGCGAGGGCCAGAAGAAGCGCACCATCGAGGAGCAACTCGCCCGCTTCGAGGAGCAGCTTCGCCGGGAGATGGCCACCGCGGAGAAATACCGGGGCGTCGAAGGTGGGAATGGCAACGGCAACGGCTCCTCCGCGCTCGTCTCCATCCAGGGCGCGCAGAGCGAAAGCCGCGACTTGGCCGGCGTGGGCGGCGACTGAGCGCAACCCGGTAAAAGTCCTGCTGGTTTCCTGCACTCTTTTCCGCGAGTGGCACAGAGCGGGCTCTTCATGTCACAATCCTCCGCCAGTCCGCTCCGGGAGGTTCGCATGAAGCGCAGAGCCTGGGTTGCCCTTCCTCTTTCGCTGCTACTGTCGCTGGCCGCGCTGGCCCAGACCCAGCAGGAGCCGTGTCCCTCCCTGCTTTCCGTTTCCGGCAACGCCCGCGTTGCCGCCAGGCCCGACCTGGCCATCGTGTTTATGGTGGTGCGCTCCTCCGCCGGAATCGCCGCCGATGCCCTGTTGGCAAATCAGAAAAAAGAGCAGGAGATTGAAGCCCGCCTGGCCGCCCTGGGGCTCAAGGGCAAGTTCCAGTTCTCCGGCAACCGCTTTGGTCCTTCAGGCCCGCCCAACTACGGACAGCCCCGCGTGGGAGTCACCGGATTCGACGTTTCTGAATTTGTCTATGTCTTCCTCGACGTGGCCGCGTTCCAGGGTGCGGCGCCATTGGAAAAGAAAGTCAGCGAAGTCATCGACGAGCTTATCCGCGCCGGCGCCTCCGCCGTGGATACCCAGGTTCCGCGCCTGGCCTGCCAGCAGTCCACCTGCACGGTGGCTTTTGCCGTGAAGGACTCCTCGAAATATGTGCAGCAGGCCAGGGAAGAGGCCGCCCGCGAGGCCCGCGCCACCGCCGAGGCCATGGCCAAGACCATGGGTTTGCAGATCGTCAGCCTCAGGTCGGCCAATGCCGGCGGCGCTCAATACCAGTACCAGTCGCAGGGCCCCAACCCGCTGGACGACCTGCCCTACGAGTTCCTGTCCACCTCCGCATCGGCGGTGCCCGTGAACGTGATTGTCAACTTGCAGTTCGTCACCAAATAGCTCACGCTTCATCCGCGCAACAACGCTCCGTAGGCCGGCGCGCACCTCGCGCCGCGATTTCGATACAATAGGCACGGAAACGAAACGCAGCCTAGGCCCGACCCATGCTCATGGAATCTGACAAGGTGATGTTCGAGGTCTACCGCGAGGCCACCTACACCGGCAAATACCGCGTGGTCTATTTCACCGAGCTCGGCGACCACAACAAGGAATTTGAGATCAACCGCGCCCTCTCCGGCGAGCATTTCTACGACGGCTTCATCAAGAACCACCGCAAGGACGAGGCCAAGGACATCATCGAATCTCTGCTCAAGCGCATGAACAACGGCGAAGCCATCACCCCCGCGGAATTCGAGTCCGCCCTCGCCCCCTTCATGCCCACCCCCTCCGCCAGGTAACGCCCTACCGACTTAGAGGTTGTCTTCCCGTGCGAACCATTTCCTCCCGCACACCCAATCCTGGCAGGCATTTGCAATTGCCACTTCGTGCCGCCTTCGTGTCCTTTGTGCGCGAGGCTTTGTTGCCGTTTGCCTGAATCCCGGTGCAGCGTTCTCGGTACTCGCAACTCGCCGCTCCGTACTGCTTTTTCTCCGGTGTATAATCAGCTCAATGGCTACTCCGGCAGAAGTTCCCAGCAAGGCCCCCGGCCTTGTCCCCGACGAGCTCAAGCAGGAACCCCGCTCCAAGGGCCTCACCAACCCGCGCAAGAAGAAGCCGCGCGAGCTGGCCGTCATCACCGAGTGCTGTACCGGCTGCGCCGGCTCCCCGGCCTGCGTCGAGTATTGCCCGGTGGAGGACTGCATGTTCTGGGTGCCCGACGAGGACCACCCGCCCTTCGGCCGCATTCAGGTGGATCCGCTGCTCTGCATCGGCTGCAAGAAGTGCCTCAGCAAGGGCCCGGATGGCATGTTCCTCGACGGCTGCCCCTGGGACGCCATCGTCATGGTCGACACCGCCGAAGTGGAAAAAGAAGTCGGCGAAATGTCGTACTAGCGTCCTTCAACCGGAACTTTCACCATCACCCGTATTCCGCAGAAGAAAAAGATTCGAAGGGGCACGCCTTCAGGCGTGCTGTTCTTGGTGGGAAAGAAGACGGGGGCTTCAGCCCCGAGGGTGCGAACGCGCCTACGGCCTGCTGCTACGCTCCCGTATCGCCTGCTCCGTCAGCCGCGCCTGCTGCACGATGCGCTGCGGATACTGCGGCGTCTCCCGCTCATACCGCTGCACCACGGGCAGGTCCTCCTCGCGTCCGATGAGGTAGAGCGCGCGCAGCGCCTCCCAAACCTGCTCCGTTCCCGGCTCCATCGTCGCCAGCTTTGCACCGACGGCGACCTCGTCTCCTGCCGCCACCGCCACCGTGCGCAGCCGCCCCGTGATCGGCGACCGCACCTCGCCGCCCGATTCCATTTGTGCGATCAGCGTCCCCTGGCGGATGGGTTCCCCCGCCTTGGCGATGGCTGCAATGCGCCCCGCCGCTGGTGCCGTGACCACGAGCGGCTCCAGCATGGCCAGGATTTGCGCGCGGCCCGCGTCGTCTCCGAAGCTCACCAGCGACAACGCCGCGTTGCCGCGTACCATGAAAGCCGGATCGTCGAGCATCCTGCGCAGCACCTCGCGAAACGCCCCATGCGCCGGGTCCTGGCCCATCACCCACGCGGACGTAATGCGGATCTCTTCCACGCGGTGCCCGGAAAGCCGCGCCACCTCCGGATACCACTTGGCCACGCCCGGCTCGCGCCGCCCCATGCGCTCGCCAATCTGCACCAGCGCGTGCTGGATCTGCCGCGGCTTGCTTTCGTCATGCAAATATTCGCCGACTTTTTCTTCGCTCAGCGGCCGCCCGAACCACGTGCTCCGCCAGAACAGGAAGGGAAGAAGAACGATGAACCACGCCGTCAGGAAAAACAGAATGCGGTTGCGCGTGGACATGCCCGTGCGCGCCGTCTGCGACGGAACTGCTGCCGGGGAAGGGACGCTGTTTTCGCTGACGTTGCTCATGCCGTTTGCCTGCCTGCGTTCCAATCACTTGCCCGATTGGCATTCGGAGCGCTGGCGATGTGTTGGTCTCTTTTCAGGCGCAGCCCCGCAGGGGCGGGAGAGAATAGCCCAGGGCGCAAGCCCTGGGAAAGCGTGCTGCCCAACGTCTGTCGGCCGACCGATGCCGGAGTCCGCCGCCGCGGACGATGGCGGAGGGAGGCCGACCAGCGCTCACTCCACATCCGCATCCAGCACCCGCTTCTGCTGCAGGTAATGGGCGAGCGCGTACTGCGCCAGCAGCGGCGTCTGCACGCGGATCTTCGCGCCCCGCCACTCGCCCGCCGGGTGCGGTTCGCCGGCCGCGTGGCGGCACTGGCCGTTCGACCCGTATTCCGGTCCAAACCGCGCCTCTTGAATGGGATCAAAGTGCTCGATGCGCCCCCAGGCTTCGTCCCCCAGCGTGCCGCTGACGTCAATCTTGAGCCTCACCACGGCCATCGCGCTCACGCCCGGAACAGATGGTACAGCATCACGTAGATGGTCACTCCGGTCACCGAAACGTACAGCCAGATGGGATACGTCCAGCGCGCAATCGCCTTGTGGCGGTCGAAGCGCTCGCGCAGCGCCCGTGCCAGCGTCACCAGCACCATGGGCACCAGCGCCACTGCCAGCACCGTATGCGTCAGCAGGATGGTGAAGTACACGGGCCGCACCCAGCCCTGGCCCTGAAAGCGCACCGAGCCCACGTGGTAGTGGTAGTAGAGATAGAAAACCAGAAAGAGCGTCGAGCACGCCACCGCCGCGCCCATGCAGGCGCGATGCGCCTGCACCCGCTGGCGCCGGATCATCTCCCGCCCCGTCACCAGCAGCACGGCGCTGGTGCCGTTCAGGATGGCGTTCACCACGGGAAAGATGCTGTAATCGCCGCCCATCCGGCTTCCTATCCCATCGCCCGCGTGCTGCGCCGGCTGGCCAGAGCGTAGGAGACGGCAAACATCGCGGCCGAGAATCCCGCCAAAATCGCCAGTGACATCTCCGTAGACGTCCCCGTACCCGCCGCGCGCGTGGCGGGGAAGAGCGCTGCGCGCAGCGCCTCCACGCCGTAGGTCAGCGGATTCAGCCGCATCACCACCTGGATCCACCCCGACGCCCCGCTGATCGGAAACAGCGCCCCGGAGAGCAGCCACAGCGGAATCAGAAACAGGTTCACGATGGCGTGAAATCCCTGCGACGAATCCAGCTGCCAGGCCACGGCAAATCCCAGCGCCGTCAGCGACAGCGAAACCAGAAACACGATCACCATCACCAGCGCCAGTTGTTGCCATCCAAACCGCACTCCGAGGAACGGCGCCAGCGCCAGGAACAGCAGTCCCTGGATGGCGGAAAGCGTCGTGCCGCCCAGCACCTTGCTCAGCACGATGGCCGAGCGATCCACCGGCGCCACCAGCACGGAGAGCAGGAATCCCTCGCGCCGGTCCTCGATCACGCTCATCATGGCGAAGATGGAGGTAAACAGCACGATCATGATGAGGATTCCCGGGAAAAAATATTCCAGGTAATGCTGCTGCCCGCCGGAAACATCCGCGCGGAACGACGTGCCAAATCCCGAGCCGATCACCAGCCAGAACACCAGCGGCGAAAGGATCACGCCCGCCACGCGGCTGCGCTGCCGGTAGAAGCGCACCACTTCGCGCCACCACAGCGACGCCACCGGCAGCAGCAGTCCTCCCCGCCCCGAGGTCTCCACCGCAATCTCCGGTCTGGCGGAAGCGCTCACGCTTGCCTCTCTTCCTCGGCTTCGTTCCAGAAGCGGTGCCCCGTCTGGTCGATGAATACGTCCTCCAGCGTCGGCTTGCTCACCGAAATCGCCTGGATCTCTCCGGGAAACGCTTCCATCACGTCGGTCACAAAGCGGTGTCCGTTCTCCCGCTCCAGCCGGATTTTTCCATTCATCACCGCAGGCTGCAGGGCAAAGCGCTCGCGGATGCGCTCGGCCAGCGCCGCCGGCTCGCGCGCGTCCAGCAGGATCACGTCGCCGCCAATGGCGCTGCGCAATTCCAAAGGAGTCCCCAGCGCCACCAGTTTTCCTTGGTTCAGGATCGCCAGCCGGTCGCAGCGCTCCGCTTCTTCCATCAAATGCGTCGTCACCACGATGGTCACGCGCTCTTCTTCGCGCAGCATGTTCAGGTACTGCCACAGGTCGCGCCGCGCGCCCGGATCCAGCCCCGTCGAGGGCTCGTCCAGCAGCAGCACCGCCGGCCGGTGCAGCAGGCCCTTGGCCAGCTCCACGCGGCGCTGCATGCCTCCGGAAAACGATTCCACGCGTTCCCGCGCCCGCGCTCCCAGCCCCAGCCGCTCCAGCATCTCCCCAATGCGCTGTGCCAGAGCCGCGCCGCGCATTCCGTAGAGATGTCCCTGGTGCCGCAGATTTTCTTCCGCGGTCAGCTTCACGTCCACGCTGCGCGCCTGGAAGACCACTCCAATGTGCCGTCGCACCTGGTCGGCCTGCCGCGTAGCGTCGAATCCCATCACCCCCGCCCGGCCCGTCTCTGCCAGCATCAGCGTGGAGAGAATGCGGAACAGCGTCGTTT
>CAYRII010000107.1:0-8835 GCA_964424245.1 uncultured Terriglobales bacterium
CGCCGTTGGTGATCCACATCTTCTCGCCGTTCAGGATGTAGTGCTTGCCGTCGGGAGAAAGCTCGGCACGGGCGCGGCAGTTCAATGCGTCAGAGCCGGAGGTGGACTCCGACAGCGCGTAGGCGCCGATCATTTCGCCGCTGGCCAGCTTGGGCAGGTATTTCTTCTTCTGCGCCTCGGTGCCGAAATAGACGAGGGGCAGCGTGCCGATGCCCACGTGCGCGCCCCAGCTCACGCTGAAGCCGCCGTACTTGGCGATGCGGTCGGCAATGATTGAGGAAGAGACCTTGTCCATGTCCGCGCCGCCGTACTCCTCGGGAATGTCCACGGTGGCCAGGCCCAGGTCGCAGGCCTTCTTGATCAGCTCGCGTGTCAGCGCCCAGTCCTTGTGCTCGATCTTTTCCGCGTTGGGCACGATCTCGTTGGCGGCAAACTCTTCCGTGGTCTGCACGATGAGCTGGTGCTGCTCGTTGAAGTCTTCCGGAGTGAAGACCTCCTCGGGACGGCGTTCCTCGATAAGAAAACTGCCGCCGGCGATCTTGGTCGCAGGAACGGTTTCGGTCGTGGCCATGTTCTTTCTCCTCTAGTTTTTCCAAAAGCTCAACCACAAAGGGCACAAAGGAAACACGAAGGAACTACTTCCAGTCCGTACCCATCACAAACCTTCGCATCCCGTCCTTGAGGTGGGCTACGTTAAAATTGATCAAGAGCCCCAAACTCTTCCCGCTCAGCTTGAGGTACGAAAGCATCTGAGCCTGGTGAATGGGGGCCAGCGCTTCCACGCTTTTTGCTTCAACGATCACCAAGTCCTCCACCAACAGGTCAATGCGGTAGCCGATCTCGAGCTTCAGGCCGTCATAGACAACCGGCAGAGGAACCTGGGTCTGTACCGTCAAACCGGCATTTCGCAATTCCTGCGCTAGGCAGGCCTCGTATGTGCTCTCCAAGAGCCCCGGACCGAGAGCGGAGTGCACTTTCAGGGCGGCATTCAGCACCAGGCGACTCACGCCATGCGCCGTTTTCCGCGTCGCTCTCCCGCCGGAACTCATTGTGTCCTTCGTGAAGGCCTTCGTGACCTTCGTGGTGTGCTTCTACATCAAATTCTCAAAGATTCCCGCCGCTCCCATGCCGCCGCCCACGCACATGGTCACCATGCCGTAGCGCGCCTTGCGGCGCGCAAGCTCGCGCGCGATGCTGGCGGTGAGCTTGGCGCCGGTGCAGCCCAGCGGATGTCCCAGCGCGATGGCGCCGCCGTTGGGGTTGACGCGCGCGGGATCGAGCCCGGCTTCGCGGATTACGGAAAGCGACTGTGCGGCAAAAGCTTCGTTGAGCTCGATCACGTCGATGTCCGCAAGCTTCAAACCGGCCAGCTTCAGCGCCTTGGGGATGGCGAACACAGGACCCACGCCCATCTCCTCGGGCTTGTAGCCGGCGGTGGCGTAGGCCACGTAGCGCAGCAGCGGCGTGATGCCCAAGGTCTTGGCGCGCTCGGCGGACATCACCACGGCGGCCGCGGCGCCGTCCGACATCTGGGAAGAGTTTCCCGCGGTGACCGTGCCCTTGGCGTGAAACGCGGCCCGGAGCTTGCCCAGCGCTTCCATGGAAGTATCGGCGCGCGGACCTTCGTCTACCTTGAAGATGATCTCGGTGCGCTTCGGCTTCGAGCCGTTGGGCGTGCTGAAGCTGACCGGGAGGGGAACGATCTCATCCTCGAACTTGCCCGCAGCGATGGCCGCCAGCGCCTTCTGGTGGCTGCCGAGGGAAAACTCGTCGGCCATCTCGCGCGTGATGCCGTAGCGCTGGGCCAGGCGCTCCGCGGTCAGGCCCATGGAGAGGTAGGCATCGGGGTAGTGCTCGATGAGCCAGGGATTGGCCGAGACCTTGTTGCCACCCATCGGCACCATGGACATGGATTCCGTGCCGCCGGCCACGATGATTTCCGCTCCGCCTGCCAGGATGCGTTCCGCTGCCAGCGCAATCGCCTGCAAGCCCGAGGAGCAAAAGCGGTTGATGGTCATGGCCGAAGTTTCAACCGGCAATCCGGCGCGCAGGGCGGCGATGCGCGCCACGTTCATGCCCTGCTCGGCCTCAGGCATGGCGCAACCCAGGATCACGTCTTCAATTTCGCGCTTGTCCACCTGGGGCACGCGCGCCAGCGCGGCGGAGATGGCCGTGGCGGCCATATCGTCCGGGCGCGTGGCCCGCAGCGTGCCCTTGTAGGCCTTGCCCACCGCGGTGCGCACGGCGGATGCAATTACGACTTCACGCATAAACGACTCCTAGTTCCTCAGCGTCTTTCCCGTTTTCAAAGTGTACTGAATCCGTTCCTGGGTTTTCTTCTCGCCGGAGAGCGACTTGAAGGCTTCGCGCTCCAGATCCAGGATGTACTGCTCGCTCACCGGCGTTCCCGGAGTGACGTTGCCGCCGCAGAGCACCTCGGCTACTTTGGTGCCGATCTTGACTTCGTGGTCGCTGATGAATTCTCCCTGCCTCATTAGATGGACGCCCAGCTTGAGCGTTGCCAGAACGTTTTCGCCTGGCGCCGGGAGATCGGTGCGCATCACGGGGGGCGCGTAGCCCGCGCGGAAAAGCTCGAGGGCGCGCGCTTTGGCGTCTGCCAGCACGCGCTCGCGGTTCATGGTGATGCCGTCTGAGACGGAAAGGAACCCGTAGCCGCGGGCCTCGTGTGCCGAGGTGGAGACCTTGGCCATGGCGACGATCTCGAAGGCGCGCTTCATGGCTTCCATCAGCTCCACGGATTCGCCGCGGCCTTCGGGGCGGATGGAGCCGGCGCTGGCCAGCGCGCGCAGCAGCATCTCCTTGCAGCCGCCGCCGCCGGGCAGCAGGCCCACGCCCACCTCCACCAGTCCCATGTAGAGTTCGGCGTGGGGCTGGCGCGCGTCCGCGTGCAATGAGACTTCCGTGCCTCCGCCCAGCGTCATTCCGAAGGGCGCCGCCACCACCGGCTTGGCAGAAAACTTGATGGCCTGGGTCATGCCCTGGAACTGGCGGATGGCGAGATCGATTTCATCCCACTCTTCCTCTTGCGCGGCCATCAGCAGCATCATGATGTTGGCGCCCACGGAGAAGTGCGGCGCGTCATTGGTGAGGACGAAGGCATCGAAGGCGTCACCGGGGCCGCCGGGCTTGAGCGACTGCGCGATGAGCGCGACGATGTCGCCGCCCAGCGAATTCATCTTGCTGTGGAACTCGATGCAGGCCACGCCGTCGCCCAAGTCGACGAGTGACGCCCCGGTGTTTTTCCTGACCACGCCGTTGGCTTTCTTGACCACTTCGACCGACCAGACGCCCCGGGGAACTTGCACTTCCTTGTAGGCCGAGGCGGCGAGATCGAAGTAGCTACGGCCGGAAGTCGCCGCGGGCGCGTCCGCATACCAGGACTTTTTCCCCGCACCGAGCAGCTTGCGGGCATTTTCCGCCCCCGGGCGGCCTTCTTTTTCCATGCGCGCGACCGTGGCTTCCACCCCGGCCGCGTCCCAGAGCTCGAACGGCCCCAGTTCCCAATTGAATCCCAGCCGCATGGCGCGATCGATTTCCACCACCGAGTCGGCGACTTCGCCGATGCGGTTGGCGGAATACGTCCAGAGCTCGGAAAGGCTGGTCCAGAAGAATCGCGAGGCCTTGTCCTTTTCGGCATCGCCGGAAAGCAGCATGCGCAACCTCTCCGGAGTGCTCTCCACATTCTTTGCCATCTCCAGGGCAGGGAAGCGGGCCTTCTGGCGGGGCCGGTAGTCGAGCGTCTTCCAGTCCAGGCCCAGGCGCTCCTCGCCGTCCTTGCCCGGGACCTTCTTGTAGAACCCTCCCCTGGTCTTGTCGCCCAGCCACTTGCGCTCGAGCATCTGTTCGAAGAAACCGGGAAGCCCGAGATCGGAGCGTTCGTCTTTGACGTTTTGCGTCATGTTGCGGACGACGTGGCCGAGGATGTCGAGTCCCACCAGGTCGATGGTGCGGAAGGTCGCCGAGCGCGGCCAGCCCACAGCCGATCCGGTGAGCGCGTCCACTTCCTCAATGGAGAAGTCCAGTTCCTGCATCAGGCGCATTACGTTGAGCACGGAAAACGTGCCGATGCGGTTGGCGATGAAGTTGGGCGTGTCCTTGGCCTGCACAATACCCTTGCCCAGCGCGAGGTCGCAAAAGTGGGCCACGGACTGGAGCGCCGCCGGATCCGTTTCCGGCGTGGGAATCACTTCCAGCAGACGCATGTAGCGTGGCGGGTTGAAAAAGTGGGTGCCGAACCAGTTGCGGCGGAAGTCGTCGGAGAAGCCTTCGGCGATCCTTGCCACGGGCAGCCCGCTGGTGTTGGTGGTGACGATGGCGCCGGGGCGGCGCGCGGCCTCAACTTTTTTCAGCAGCGCACGCTTGATTTCCAGGTTCTCCGTGACGGCTTCGATGATCCAATCGGCTTCGGAAACGAGCTTCAGGTCGTCCTCGAAGTTGCCGACGGTAACCAGGCGGGCCAGGGAAGGCTCAAAAAAGGCCGCGGGCTTGGACTTGACGGCGGACTCGAGACCCGCGGCGGCGAAGCGGTTACGCGCCTCGCGGGCGGAGCCGGCGGCGAGATCCGGGGGGACGATATCCAGCAGAATGGAGGGCATGCCGGCGTTGGCCAGGTGCGCAGCGATGCGCGCGCCCATGGTGCCGGCGCCCAAGACGGCGACTTTATGAATGCGTTTGTGCATGCCCACCCGAGAATGAAGAGTGCGGATCGCTGGAAAGAGAACAAACGGGTCGAAGCGCTGCGCGAGGGCCCATGGTATCAGCTTGCGACTTTTGGTCGTGCATGGTGTCCGCCCTTCAGGACCACGAAAGCCTGGGCCACCGGCCGCCGTGGCCGAGCGGTCGGCGGGCAAAAGGAAAACCTTAAGGCGCGCGCCGCTGTGAATGTGGGGGTGAGGATAGCGCGGCGCGCGCCGCTATCAAGTAGAATGATGGTACTGAATGAGCATTCATTCAGTCAAGGTAATTCGTATGTGCCAGCCCGCAAACCCGCAGGGCCTGCGCGGGCATGCGGTACCTCCGGATACACTCTCGTAACCTAAAGTTCTGGGGCCGTTTGGCGGTATTCTGGAGCAGAAAAGGAAGCGGCAGCATCCTAAACGTTAGGGACAGATGAACACTCTGGACAGAGTTTTGCGTGCCTTGGGCGCCTTCCGGCGCGTCCTGACTGGTGCGCCCGGGGCGGGGGGCGAGGGACCGCGCATCGGCCTGGCGCTGGGCGGCGGATTCGCCCGCGGCTTGGCCCACATCGGGGTCCTGAAAGCTCTGGAGGAAGCCAAAATTCCCGTGCACATGGTGGCGGGAACCAGCGTGGGAGCTCTTTTGGGCGCCATCTACTGCAGCGGTGTTTCCGTACGCGAGATGGAAAAGATCGCGCACATGGTGCGCTTCAAGGACTTCGCCCGCTGGACCATCTCCCTGCACGGCCTGGCCAACAACGACCGCATGATTCCTTTCCTGGACAAGGTGCTGAAGGTCAAGACGTTTGAAGAACTCAAGGTACCTCTGGCCGTGGTGGCCACCGACATCGTGAGCGGTGAGCCGGTGGTTTTTCGTTCCGGGCCCATCATTCCGGCGGTACGCGCCAGTTGCGCCTATCCCGGCATCTTTCTGCCAGTGGAGGTGAACGGACGCCTACTGGTGGACGGAATGCTTGCCTACTCGGTTCCCACAATTCCTTTGCGGCAGATGGGGGCCGAGCGCGTGCTGGCCCTGCAATTGAAATCGCGCTGGGTAAGCCGCAACGGTCCCCGGCATGTTCTGGAAATCATCGGGCAGTGTTTTTCCATCGCGCAAAGCAGGATGACGGCGGAATGGGAAGCGGCCGCCGATCTGGTACTGCAGCCCGAGGTGAGCGACTTCGCCTACGACGCCTTTGACCGCGCCACGGAGATCATCCAGCGGGGTGAAGATGCCGCGCGCGCTGTTATGCCACAGATTCGCGGATGGTTTGTTTCCCCGGCGAAAGTTGCGGCCCCCGCTACCGCCACCAAGAGCGCTACAGCCCCCGTCAAGTGAGAGATGGCACGTAGGTGCCATTGACAGATGGACGAACCCCGACCTACGGTGTAGCGGTTATCTGCCCCGGAATTCCTCGTGAAACGGTTGGCGCTGGCCTTATCCAAAAACAACCCCTAACGATTAGGAGGGACCATGCCTCTGCGAGGGCCTCTGCCCAGCAAGCTCATCTGCCTGATTGCGTTTCTCTTCTTACAACCCTTGTCCATGGCGCAAAAAGCGGGCGAGATCGGCGCCTTGATTCCCGAAGGCCTGCGCAACACGACCCCGGCCAAGGTGCGAGACGATGTGCAGTGGAACGATCTTCTGAAGACCCTGAGCGCCGGGCGTATGCGCGCCAATCTGCTGGACGGTTCCATCCTCACTCTAGGCCGGGACAGCGAGCTGCGCGTATTGCAGCACGACGCCGCTTCGCAACAAACATCGCTGGAGCTGAACTACGGCCGGATGCGGAACCGCGCCATCACCCTGACCAAGCCGGGCGCGCGGTATGAAGTGACCACACCCACGGCCGTGATTGGCGTAATCGGCACGGACTTCTTCGTCTATGCCACCCAGGACCTGACCATCGTGATTGTGTACAGCGGGGTCGTTTTGGTTACGCCGCGAGGCGCCGCGGCCTCCTCCGGCCAGCAACCTGTCCGTGTAGAAGCGGGACAAATGGTGACCGTTGGTCCCAACGGCATAGGAACCCCGCACCCCACCCCCGAGCACATGGCTCGGGAGAGCATGGACGACACGACGGTCGAAGAGGCCGTGACGCGGGAAGCTGTCCCCAAAGCGCCGCGCGGCGGCTGCTACACGCCCGCCGCCGAAATCGCCTTCGGCTTTCAATTCAACAAGAACAGCATTGAAATCAGCCCTGGATCCACAGAAACCTTCAACCTGTACGGGACGACGTTCACCGGAGGCGGCTACATAAACCAGTGGATTGGAATCGTAGGCGAAGTGAGCAACACCTATGACACCTCCGGCACGGTGATGACTACGTTCATGGGCGGCCCGCGCTTCAGCTTCTGCGGCCCGAAAAACCTGCGCTTTTTCGCCCAGACCCTGCACGGCGGAGTCAAGCAGAACCAGGGTTCCGGATACTCCTTGACCGTCGGCGGGGGAGTCGATTGGTTCCTGAGCGACCGCTTCGGCGTACGCATTGTGCAGGCCGATTTCCACCGCATGAAGATCACTGAAGAGATCAGTCCGGGCTTTCCGGACACATTTGTCCAGAAAGCCTTCCGTTACTCCGGCGGTTTGGTGATTCGGCTGGGGGGCACCAAGTAGAGCCGTGAAATGCTTGGGGGCCGGCCCTCGGGTCGGCCCTTTTCTTGCCGAAGCTGCACTGAAAATGTTGCAGCAGAACGCGCAGAACCGGCGTTGACCTGACCTCCCACCGCAGATAAACTAGATTCGCTCCCAAAAAATCAACACAGGAACAGCGCTTGAAACGCTACCGCTCCCCCCGCGAAGTCCTCGCCGACGTCGAGCGGGTGCTTGCCGAAAAACCTGCCTCCCGGGCCTTGGTTCTACAGGAAATCTGCGAAGCCCTTTCCCGCTCGCGTCATTATTTCTGGATCGGCATCTATCTCGTAGCCGGCGAGCGCGTGGTCCTGCAGGACTATCGCGGGCCTGAGCCGCCCTGCCGCAGCGTTGTTCTAGGTGCGGGCAGCGTCGGCGCGGTGGCGCAGACCGGCCAGGTCAAAGTGATCCATGACGTTGCCCAAGACCCGGCGCACCGCGAGTGCTTTCCGGAGACAGAGTCGGCAATCGCCGTTCCCATCAAGATCGCCGGCCGCATGCTGGGCGTGATGGCCGCGGAAAGCGAACGCGAATATGCGTTCGGCAAAACGGATCGCGTACTTCTCCAGGAAATAGCGCGCCGCCTCGCCAGGCACCTGACCGCCGGCGGACGGCGCCTGATGCGAAGAGCGCGAGAAGCCGCCGAGGCGGAAACGCAAAACGTTGCGGCGGAGGAAATCCGGCCGCTTCCGCCGGCATCGGAAAAACGCCCCAAATCCACTTCGCGGGGCGCGCGGCGCGCCGCGGCAGGAGCAACGGCGCAACCATGAGCGGCAAACCCGTGCCATCGGTGGACGAGCTGAAGCGCATTGCCCGGCGCATGCGCATCGAAATCGTGAAGATGATCGGCGAGGCCGGCAGCGGCCATCCCGGCGGTTCCTTGTCCAAGGTGGAACTGCTGGTAGCGCTCTACTTCCGGGTGCTGCGCCACAATCCCAAGGACCCGGAGTGGAGCGAGCGCGATCGCTTTGTGCTCTCCAACGGGCACAGTTGCCCGGTTTTGTACGCCGTCTACGCTGAGACCGGATACATTGACGGGGCGCTCCTGCCCACGCTGCGCAAGTTGGGCTCGCCGCTGCAGGGACATCCGGATCGCCGCATGCTGCCTATCCTGGAAGCGTCCACCGGCTCGCTCGGCCAGGGACTTTCTATCGGCATTGGTTCGGCCCTGGCGGCGCGTCTCGACGGCAAGGACTATCACACCTTTGTCCTGGTGGGCGACGGGGAAATGCAGGAAGGCCAGATCTGGGAGGCCGCCATGTTTGCCGGGCATCACAAACTGGGCAACCTCACCTGCATCGTGGACGACAACAAAATCCAGCTCGACGACTTCACCGCCAAGATTCTCGACCTCGAACCGCTGGCGGAAAAACTGCGCGCCTTCGGATGGGACGTCCGCGAGATCGACGGCCACGACTTCGAGCAGGTGATTCCGGCGCTGGAGGAAGCGCGCGCCGGGAAGAACGGGAAGCCCACCGCCATCGTCGCCCACACCGTCAAGGGCAA
>CAYRII010000108.1:0-8815 GCA_964424245.1 uncultured Terriglobales bacterium
GGGTAATCGGCCGCCGGGTCAGCGTGCGCCAGGCTGCCACCCAGCGTGCCCCGATTGCGCACCTGCACGTCGCCGATGGCGGCGGCGGCCTCAGCCAGAAGGGGCGAAGAGGCGCGCAACAGCTCGGAAGACGCGATGGCGTCGTGTGTCGTCATGGCGCCGATGGCAAAGGCATCGCGCGCGTGGCGCACGTAATTGAGGCCCGCAACGCGGCCCAGATCCACCAGGGTGGCGGGCGCCGCCAGGCGCAGCTTCATGGCAGGCAGCAGGCTGTGGCCGCCAGCCAGAATCTTTGCATCCGGACGTGCCGCCAGCAGCGCCAGCGCTTCGCCCAGAGAGCGCGGTGATTCGTACTCAAACCATGCCGGAATCATGCCCGCCTCCCTGCCGAGCGGCGTTTTTCCTTGCCGCCGGATTTGCGCACCAGCGGCGGAGCCGGCTGCACCCTGCTCCGTGCCTCCTCGCGCTCCCGCGCCCGGCGTATCGCCGTCCACACCTTTTCCGCCTTCAGCGGCATGTCGAGATGATGGATGCCCAGCGGCGAAAGCGCGTCACACACGGCGTTGACCACAGCGGGCGCCGACGCGATGGTACCGGCTTCGCCCACACCCTTCACGCCCATGG
Source organism: uncultured Terriglobales bacterium (assembly GCA_964424245.1). Classification (GTDB taxonomy): domain Bacteria; phylum Acidobacteriota; class Terriglobia; order Terriglobales; family Acidobacteriaceae; genus CAYRII01. The sequence goes on from CAYRII010000108.1 coordinate 625, forward strand.
GGTTCACCGGCGAGGGTGTGACCGTGCGATCGAGCACGAACGTGGGCATCTGCTCCGCCTTGGGGACGGCGTAGTCCATCAGGGAGCCGGTCAGCAGCTGCCCGTCCTCGTTGTAGATCACTTCTTCGAAGAGCGCCTGCGCCATGCCCTGGACAATCCCGCCATGAATCTGGCCTTCCACCAGCATGGGGTTGATCACGTTGCCGCAGTCGTCCACGGCCACATACTTCTCCACGGCGATTTCTCCGGTCTCGGAATCCACCTCGACGGCACAGATGTGCGCTCCAAACGGAAAGGTGAAGTTGGAGGGCTCAAAGAAATGCGTGCCTTCCAGACCGGGTTCCAGCCCGGGGGGCAGGTTCTTGGCCACGTAGGCAGCCTGGACCACCTCGGTGAAGGGCAGGGACTTCCTGCTGCCCCTGGCGCCCACGCGACCGGCGGAGAAGAAAACGTTGGCGGGCTTCGAGCCCAGGAGGTGCGCGGCGATGGCCGCCATTTTGCTCTTCACCTTCTGCGCGGCAAAGTACATGGCGGTGCCACCCACGGCGGTGGCGCGGCTGCCAAAAGTCCCAATGCCGTAGGGCACAGCAGCGGTATCGCCGTGGACCACCTGCACGGCCGACGGCTCGATGCCGAACTCATCGGCCACAATCTGCGCGAAGGACGTCTCCTGACCCTGCCCGTGCGGGGAAGCGCCGGTCAGCACGGTGACCACGCCCGTCGGCTCCACACGCACGGTACCGCTCTCCCAGCCGCCGCTGGGCATGACCGTGGAGGGACCCATGGCACAAATCTCCACATAGGTGGAAACGCCGACACCGTAATACCTGCCCAGCTTCCAGGCCGCCTTCTGCCGCGCGCGCAGCTTGTCATATCCGGCCAGTTTGAGCGCCCGCTTCAGGCTGTTCTGGTAGTTGGCGGAGTCGTAGATTACGCCGGTTGAGGTGGCGAAGGGGAACTCCTTGGGCTGGGGGAAGTTCTTGATGCGCACCTCCACCGGGTCCATCTTGAGCTCGCGCGCCGCCACATCCATGATGCGCTCGATGGCGTAGGTGGCTTCCGGCCGCCCCGCACCGCGATAGGCATCGGTGGCCATTTTGTTGGTGAACACGCCCAGCACTTCGAACTCGACCGCCGGGATGCGGTAACAACCGGTGAGCAGCAGCGCCGTCAGCGTGGGGATGATGGGCGTGAGCAACTGATGATAGGCGCCCATATCTGTCAGCAGGCGGGCGCGCATGGCCAGGATGGTGCCATCTTTCTTCAGCGCCATCTCGATGGTGTCGATCTGGTCGCGGCCATGGATGGTGGCGGCGATGTTCTCCCGGCGCATTTCGGTCCATTTCACCGGCCGTCCCAGCTTCATGGCCAGCCAGGGCACCACGGCTTCCTCGCCGTACACATTCAGCTTGCTGCCGAAGCCGCCGCCGACTTCGGGGGTGACCACGCGCACGGACGTCTCCGGCATCCCCAGCATGAGTGCCACCTGCGTGCGCAACAGGTGAGGGATCTGAGTGGAAGACCACACGGTCAGCGCCTTTTCCCCCGGACGGTAGTCGGCCAGCACGCCTCGCGTCTCCATGGGGATGGGCGCCAGGCGCTGGTTCACCAGCCTCTGGGTGACGACGACGTCAGCGCGCTTGAACGCGCCTTTTACGTCGCCATTCTTGAGCTCGTGGGTGAAAGCCAGGTTGGTCTTCAGTTCCGGATGGACGAGGGGACTGCCCTTTTCCAGGGCCTTTTCCATATCCACCACGGCGGGCAGAGGGTCGTAGTCGATCTCCACGAAGTCGGCGGCGTCGCGGGCGGCATAAAGACTCTCCGCCACCACCGCCACCACTGGCTCACCGACGTAACAGACACGCTTCTCGGCCAGCACGGGATGGTGCGGTACCTTGAGGTCGGGCAACTGGCCCGCGCAGGGCACCACTCCCACGCCTTTGAGGTCTTCCGACGTCACCACCGCAACCACGCCGGATGCGGCGCGAGCAGCTTCGAGGTTGACGCTGCGAATCACCGCATGGGCGTGCGGCGAGCGCACGAAGACGCAATGCAGCATTTCCGGAAGGCGAAGATCGTCGGTGTAACGGCCCAGACCCTGAATGAGCCGAGGATCTTCCTTGCGCTTCAGGCTTTGCCCTACCCAGCGTGCCGGAGGCTTGGCCCCACCGGCTGCGGTTGGTTTCGCCTTTGGTCGTCGTGCCATGGCCTACCTCGCTTTCGCGCGCCGCGGGGCGCGCCCGCCCATTTTGCGCGAGGCGCTCTGGACGGCCTTGACGATGTTCTGATAGCCGGTACAGCGACATAAATTGCCGGCGATGGCTTCGCGGACCTCGTGCTCCGTGGGCGAGGCCGAGCGTGAGAGCAGGTCATGCGAGCAGAGGATCATGCCGGGTGTGCAAAATCCGCATTGCAGGCCGTGTTCTTCCCAGAAGCCTTCCTGGATGGCGTGCAGCTTGCCGTCCTTGGCCAGGCCTTCCACGGTAGTTACCGAACTTCCGTCGGCCTGAACGGCGAGCACGGTGCAGCTCTTGACGGCGCGGCCATCGAGCAGCACCGTACAGGCGCCACAGAGCGAAGTCTCGCAGCCGATGTGCGTGCCTGTCAGGCCGGCGACATCCCGCAAGAAGTGCACCAGAAGCAACCTGGGTTCGACCGCGGCGCGGCGCTCCTCTCCGTTTACGCGAATGGCAATCTGCCGATTCATCCCATCCTCCCGCGCCCGTCAGACGGCGCCGGCGACACTTCGCAAGTGGTTGCTTTGCAAGGTGCGAAAGGCGGCCACGATAACAAACGCCAGACCGGAATACAAGACTTGGAAAGGGCCGGGAGCGGACAGTCTAGAGTTCAGTCGACGGAGGCAAACAAAGCGCCGGGCCTTGAGATTTTGCGGCGTGAAGAAGCGGGTCAGACCTTGCGGGTGGAGTCGGGAGCCGCCGCGGACACAGCAGCCACGCTGGCCGCGGTGGCTGCCGCCTGCGCACTGGCTTCGTGCAGCAGCTTGTGGTGGATGCAGTACAGCGCCAGCTCCAGACGGTCGGAAACGCCCAATTTGTCGTATACCTTGCGCAGATAATTCTTGATCACCTGCTCGGTGGTGCCGATATCCTGGGCGATGTCCTTGTTTTTCATGCCCTGCGTCACCAAGCCCACGATCCGCAGTTCCTTGTCGGAGAGGTTGGAGCGCGTGCGCGGCGCGGTGAGCTGCGTGGCCTGGGTGCGGTACGCCTCGAGCACCCAATTCACGCCCTGGTTGTCCAGCCAAGTCTCTCCGTCTGCCACCTTGCGAATACACTTGACCAGCAGATCGGCCGGCACAGAGCGCGAAACGAGGCCCGATGCCCCACGCCGGAAGTACTCCACTGTCCCTCCGGAGTCGGTGTTCTCCACGAGCAAGATCACGCGCAACTCTGGGGCGCGCTTCAACACCTGGCTGATGACATCCGCCGGGTTGGTGGTGAGGTCCGCGTCCAGCAGGATGACATCGGCGGGAAACTTGGCCACCACGGCCAGGGCCTGGCCCAGAGTCTCCGCCTGGCCGACCACGCGGATGTCGTCTTCCAGGGCAAAGATCTTGCGCAAGCCGGTGCGGAAAATAGCCTGGGAATCGGCCAGGAGGACCCGCACAGGTCTTTCCCCGCTTCCAGTCCCGGTCGAGGACGGCGAGGATGCGGAGGAGGCCGGAGATTGTGCCGAGTCGTTACCCATGCAAGCAAACTTGCCGGCGCAACTTGCGGAAAGCCCGCGTGTTCAGCGGCGTTCGAGCCTGTACTCGTCAATGACCGCCGCGACTGACTTGCGGTCCTTCTCGACGCTACATCGTACCACCCGGCCCATGCAGTTCACCAGCACGTCGGCCTCGGTGCCCAGGACATTGGCCGGCATGGCGATGGTGAACTGAATGAGCGATCCCACAGCCAAATCGGCGTCCATTTCAAACAACACGCCACCCGCGGAGATGTCCGTGGTTTCGGCCGTGAGTTCGCCGGATTCTCCGGCCTTGATGGAAGCGGTCAGGCGCACGGGAAACCGCACCGCGCTGCGCATTTCCTGGATCGGTTCTGAGGAGTCCATCGTCATGCTCCGAAGTGTACTTAAACCGCCTGGTTCCGAAAAGTTACCGTGGGTCTAGCACCTTAGCGCCATAGGGTTACGTTGGTCACCACCGAACGGCCTACTCGCTGCCGGGCCCGTTTCGGCCTCAGAAGCGGGTCACATCGGTGAAGTTAAAGTCGCGCACTTTCATGGCCGGCACGACCATGGAAAAACTCTCTTCCCCGCTGGCCCGCACCGGTGCGCTCATCGCTGCCACGCTGCATAACATCCGCACCAGGCTCTGGTTAAAGCGAAAGTTGCGCAGCCCGTGACGGATGGCACCATTTTCCACCAAAAAGGTGCCGTCACGGGTCATCCCGGTAAGTATTTTTTCGTACGGGTCCACCTCCCGGATGTACCACATCCGGGTCACCAGCACGCCGCGTTCAGTCTCCGCCACCATCTGGTCCACGGTCTTCAGCGTTTCCGGCGGTCCGGGGTCAAAGACAAGGTTCATGGGGGCCTCACCCATTTCGTTGGGCAGAGGGAAGCCGTGGCCCGTGGCCGCAATGCGCCCCACACCCGGGAGCGGGCCCGCCGCGCGCATGCGCTCAGCCGTGTGCCGCGCGTACACCAGGTTGCGCGCCACCCCGCGCACCACCAGCTGCATGCGCCGGCGACGCATCCCTTCGCCGTCGAACGGCGAACCGGATTGGTAGGGATGATAGACATCGTCGTAAATGGTGATGTTCTCGCCGAAGACCTGCGTTCCCATGCGATCGTTGAGGAAAGAGCGCTGCTCCAGCAGGGCCGAGGCGCCAAAGTCGGGAAACAGGAAACCCAGTAAATCCAGGACCGCGGCCGGCTCGAGGATTACGGTGTACTTGCCCGGAGGCAGTTCGCGGGGCGAGGCCGAGTCGCGCGCCTTCTGCGCCGCGGTTTCCGCCATGGCCACCGGATGCAAACCGCTCACATCGGGAGAATTGGCTTTTTGCCAGCCGGAGGAGTCCCCGCCCAGCATGGTGATGGAAATTTCGGACTCGGTTTCGTCGTGCCATTCCGCAAGGCCGCGGGAGTTGAAGATTCCCTGCACCGACTGGCCGCTGGAAAAAATGCCCGCCACGGTCAACTGGTTGGCCTTGGCGACCTGCACAATCTTGCCTACGGCTGCGGCGCGGCCGGCGGGCCCAAGCGCCGCCGTGGCGGCGAAATGCCGGCTGGGTGGCGGCGGTCCGTGCGAGTCCGGGGAAGGTTCGGCGAGCGGCAGCAGGTCAGGATCCGGCTCCTGCACACGGGCCAGAGCCTCAGATGCCCGGACCGCGCGCCGGATGCTTTCTTCATCGAACTTGTTGGTGGAGGCACGGGCCGTCTTTTGCCCAAGAACCGAGCGCACGGACAGAACGTACTGCTCTTCGCTTACGTTTTGATGAATGGTGTTATTGGCGAAGCGAGTAAGCGCGCTTTCTCCCCCGGCCAAAAGCAGTTCCACGCCATCGGCAGAGGAGTGCTTGCGCACGGTCTCGAAGACTTGCGCCGCTTTTTGCTTGTCGAGCACCAGTGGCAAATCCTAGTTGCCTTTGTAGGCGCTTCCCATGCGTACCCTGCGAAAGCGCGCTGGGGAGGCGCCGTGGCCCGTGCCCATGGTCTGCATGGGCTGGCCCTTGCCGCAATTCGGCGTCCCCCACAGCGTCCACTCCTCGCGCGAGCAGATGGCGTCCATGGAATTCCAGAACTCGGTTGTGATGCCCGAATACGACGGGTTTTTCAGCATGCGCCCCAGCTTGCCGCCCTTGATCTCCCACCCGATCTCGCAACCGAACTGGAAGTTGTAGCGCTTGTCGTCGATCGACCACGAGCGGTTGGTCTGCAGGAAGACCCCGTCGTCGGTATCGGCCAGCAGTTGCTCGAGGGTGAGCGGCGTTTCGCCCGGCAGGATGCTGATGTTGGTCATGCGGATGATGGGGATGCGGTTCCAGCTCTCCGCCCGCATGGTGCCGCCGGAGCGCTCTTCGCCCACCATGGCAGCGGTTTCGCGCGACGTGAGGTAGCCCGTGAACTGTCCTTGGGAAATGATGGGAGTGGAGCGCGCGGGTACGCCCTCGTCGTCGTAGGCGAAGGTGCCCAGGCCGGGACCGTGCGCGGCGGTGGCATCGGCCACCACGTTGACCAGGTCGCTGCCATAGCGCAGCGTGCGCAGCTTGTCCAGCGTGAGAAACGATGTGCCGGCAAAGTTGGCTTCCATGCCCAGCACCCGGTCGAGCTCGATGGGATGGCCGACCGATTCGTGGATCTGCAGGCCGAGCTGCGAGGAATCGAGCACCAGGGTCATCTCACCCTCCGGACACTTTTCCGCCTGGTGTAACGCCACGGCCTCTTCGGCCACGCGGCGCGCGTTCTCTACCAGCTTCAGCTCCCGGATCAATTCGTAGCCGCGGTTCTGGTATTGCCCACCGAAGGAGTTGGGATAGGAACGCTTTTGCAGTTCGTTACCGGCGTAGCTGTAAACGGCGAATCCCGCGCCCGTGGTGTGCCGCGTCTGGTGCAGGTCAGCGCCTTCGGAGGAGTAAAACCACTGCGCGAAGCGTCGGAAGTGCAGGCCGGCCTCGGCCAGAGTCACTCCGGCAACGGCGCGCAATTCGCCGTCTACTCTAAGCAGCAGCCCGAGGTGCTCCTCCACCGGCATGGCGAAGGGATCGATCTCGCAGGGGGAAGACCAGGTGTCGGTGACGGGAGCTTCGGCCGCGAGGCGCACCTCGTATTCCTTCACGCACGCAGAAGCCCTGGCTATCTCAACCGCGAGCGCTGCCGCCGCCGCGACTCCATCGCGGCTTAGGTCCTGCGTTGCCGCAAAACCCCAGCTTCCATCCGCGAGAACGCGCACGCCCAGGCCCAGAGAATCCGAGTCCGAAGCGTGTCCCACTTTGCCGTTCTTGGTCAGCAGCACACGCTGGCGATCGTCGCAGATGCGCACGTCGGAGTACGTCGCACCGCGCAATCGTGCGGTTTCGAGAGCCCAGCCGGCGATTTCTTTCATGCTTTTTTGTCCCGCGACTCCAGACGCGCGAGCGATGCAGCATACTACCAGAGCACGCCGGGCTCGCTGTGGCTCATCCGAGCTCTGCGCAAAACAGAAGGGGCGGCACTGGCCGCCCCTTCCCAATTCTTGCGCGTTCAGTGACGCAGGATCTTATGTTCCCTCCGACCAACTGGCCAGGTACTCCTCCTGCTCCGGCGTGAGGCGGTCGATCTTTACTCCTGAGGACTCCAGCTTCAGCCGCGCCACTCGCTTGTCCAGATCCTCGGGAACGGCGTAGACGCGTTTCTCCATGGACGCGTGGTTCTTCACCAGGTGATCCACGGCCAGCGCCTGGTTGGCAAAGCTCATGTCCATGACGGAAGCGGGGTGGCCTTCGGCGGCCGCCAGGTTGATGAGCCGGCCTTCGGCCAGCAGGTTGATCTTGCGCCCGTCCTTGAGCGCGTACTCTTCCACGAAGGCCCTCGTGGTGCGCTTGGACGAAGCCAGTTTTTCCAGCGCGGGAATGTCAATCTCCACGTTGAAGTGCCCGGAGTTGGCCACCACGGCGCCGTTCTTCATCACTTCGAAGTGGTCGCGCGTGATGACGTTCTTGTTGCCGGTGACGGTGACAAACACGTCGCCGATGCGCGCCGCTTCCAGCATGGACATGACACGGAAGCCGTCCATGACCGCTTCCAGCGCGCGCGTGGGATCCACTTCGGTGACGATCACGTCCGCGCCCATGCCCTTGGCGCGCGAGGCCAGCCCGCGCCCGCACCATCCGTAGCCGGCAATGACGAACTTCGCCCCTGCCAGCAGCATGTTGGTGCTGCGCACAATGCCATCCACGGTGGACTGTCCCGTTCCGTAGCGATTGTCGAACAGATGCTTGGTGGCGGCGTCGTTCACGGCAATGATGGGATACTGCAGAACACCATCGGCTGCCATGGCGCGCAGCCGGACTACTCCGGTGGTGGTTTCTTCCGTTCCTCCGAACACGCCGGCAGCCACGTCCTTGCGCTTGGTCAGCGCAATGGTCACCAAGTCCGCGCCGTCATCCATGGTGATGTGCGGCTTGGAATCCAGCGCCGCCTGGATGTGCTTGTAATAGGTATCGTTGTCCTCGCCCTTGATGGCGTA
>CAYRII010000109.1:0-8805 GCA_964424245.1 uncultured Terriglobales bacterium
CGCTTCCTGCGCAATTTCAGCAATTACCTCACTCCGCGCGTGGGACCGGTCACTGCCGACACCTGGGCTTTCATCGCTTCCTATCTCACCAACACGCTGCTCAACCTCACCGTCCTGATCGCCGCCCTCGGAACCATCTTGCTGGTGCCTCATTCCCTCGCCTTTGCTCTGCGCAAGCTGGCCGCGAGCCCGGCCTGGACCTGGATCTCTATCAGCATCGGTTTTCTCTTCGCCATCAACTACACCGCCAAGAACCTCTCCCAGTTTCGCATCCCGGCGCAGGGCCGCTTTCAACCCTGGAGCCGGCCTTTCTGGGTCGTCCTCTCCACCGCAGTTCCGCTCTTCATTACCGGTTTTTTCGCCACGTGTCTCCTCTGGCTTTACGCGCTTGACCCCAGGGGCCGCGGACAGCTTCGCTATTGGGTAGCCGCTGGTGCCCTGTTCTATCTCCTTCTTTGGCTCATTGGTTGGATGGCCCGTATTCGCTCCGTCGCCCAGGAGGCGGAGGCCCAGGAGGCGGAGGCCGTCCAGGTTCCGCCTGACGGTCAGCCTCCAGTGCCCTGGAGGCGGCGGGCCGCGCTCCACATGCATCGGGAGCTCCAGAAAAGTCCCTCCAGGTGGGTCGTCCTGCTTACGGCGCCCATCGCAGGCTTCGTCGGCGGGGCCTTGTTCTACGCTCTCGCCTTTGCGCTCGGTCTTTTGAGCCCTTCCACCAAGTATCCCTGGAGCGTAGCAACTCTCGGAGTGCCGCTGACCGTCACCGTGTTCCAGCTGGTCGCCGTCCTTCATCTTGGCTTGATGGGACGCAACTTCCCCGACGAAATGCGCGAGTGGTGGGCCCGCCTCGGTGGCTGGCTGATGCGCGTTAACCTCGGCTGGGTCGTCGTGTTTGGCATCGCCTTCTTCGGCCCCCTGCTGCTCAAGATTCTCTGGCACGGCCCCTGGGGAAAGATTGCGGCCCTGACCCTGGCCGGCGGTTGGGCCGGAGCTACCGCCGCCGCCCTCACTCTCGGTCGCAAGGTCCTGGCGCTCCCCGGCTGGCGCGACCGCTTGACCAAGCTGGCCCTCAAGGCGGCTCCGTATGTTTTTGCCCTCGGTCTCCTGCTCGTCCTCTCCGCGGTCGTGCACCTCTCCCTGGCCTGGCTCACCGAGGCTTCCGTTTGGCAGCAGGCCTGGACCCTTTGGCGCTGGACGGCAGACCTCCGCCTGATTCGCAACTCCTATTGGGAAATCCTCCGCCAGACCTCCGAGGCCTGGTTGTTCTTCTACGTGCTCATTTCGGCCGTTTTGGCCGCAATCCTCTCCTGGCGGGTGGATGTAAACGAGTTCTCCATGCACCTCCGCTACCGCAACCGCCTGGTCCGCTGCTTCCTGGGCGCCAGCAACCTCGATCGCAAACCCCAGCCCTTCACCGGATTCGATCCCGACGACGATTTGGCTCTGGCCAGCCTGCGCGACGGCCACCCTGGGCCGTATCTCATCCTCAACGGGGCCTTGAACCTGGTGGCGGGCAAGGAGCTTGCTTTCCAGAAGCGCAAGGCAAGGTCGTTCGTCTTTACTCCCTGTTACTGCGGCTATGACCTCTTTCGGCGGCCTGACCAGCGCTCGGAACCCAATCCACAGGAGCCCCCGGATTTCGCCTCCCGGCCTGTCGCCGCCTATCGTCCCACCAGGCTCTGGCGTTCCATCATCCCGGAAAGCCCGGGCGTTACTCTGGGAACCGCCATCGCCGTCTCCGGCGCCGCCACCTCCCCCAGCATGGGATACCGCACCCTCCCTGCCCTGGCCTTCTTGATGACCATCTTCAACCTTCGCCTGGGCTTGTGGCTGGGAAACCCACGGCTACGGGGCAAGTGGGAGAGTCATGGCCCTCGCTTCGGGCTCTTCCGTTTCCTGGCCGAACTGTTCGGCCTCACCGATGACGAAAGCAACTTCATCTACGTCTCCGACGGCGGCCACTTCGAGAACCTGGGTATTTACGAACTGGTAAAAAGGCGCTGCCGCCTGATCGTCGCCGTGGACGCGGGCCAGGACCGCAAGGTGGCCTTTCGGGATCTGCGCAATGCCCTCGAAAAGTGCCGCATGGACTGGGGCGTGGCCATCGAAATCAATCCCGAGCCCATCCGCACGCTGGATGACTCCGGACTCAGCCGCTCCAGCTTTGTTGTCGGCACCATCCACTACGACGCCGATACCACCGGCGTCCTCGTCTACATCAAGCCCGCGCTCACCAAGGAAATCTCTTTTGACGTGCGCAACTATGCCTCCCGCCATCCCGACTTTCCCCACCAGTCCACCCGCGACCAGTGGTTCGATGAGTCCCAGTTTGAAAGCTACCGGACTCTCGGATTCCAAATCGCCCAGGTCGCGGCCCATCGCATCAAGTGGGAGCTGCGTCAGGTCGCGCGTACCTCCTGAATCCAACTGGTCCCCGAAATCCGTTTGTTCCCTTCGCGCTCACCGAACCCGGCGGAGGTTGGGTGCATCTAAGGAGTATGACTACCCGGGAACCTGGTTTCCGGGTCGTCCGGGCACTTTTGCAACGCGTGCTATACTGGCAGCAAATCACGGGCGTGGCGCGCCCCCGAGGTTTTTGCGCGCCCCGGAGGTCGTCGACACCCATGGCCGGTCGTTCTCGCCTTTCCGCTCTTCTGGTGGTCCTTGTCCTTCTCGTGTGTGGCTCTCTGGGAGCCGTATTCGGACAGCGCCTCGGCTCCGCCCCGCCGGCCGGCGATTCCGATATGCAGCAGAGCCTGCGCACCTTTTCTCAGGTCTACGACCTGGTGGAGCAGAACTACGCCGACTCGGTGAACCCCGACAAGGCCATTTACAACGGCGCCATCCCCGGCATGCTGCGCGTGCTCGACCCGCACTCCAACTTCTTTGACCCCAAGAGCTACACCTTGCTGCGCGAAGACCAGCACGGCAAGTACTACGGCGTGGGCATGCAGGTGGGGCCGCGCAACAACAAGGTCATCGTCATCGCGCCCTTCGTCGGCACTCCCGCCTATCGCGCCGGCATCCGCCCCGGCGATGTCATCGTAGGCGTCGACGGCAAGCCCACCGACAACCTCTCCACCAGCGAGGTTGCCGATCTGCTCAAGGGCCCCAAGGGCACCACGGTTCGCATCGCCATCTTGCGCGAGGGCATGGATGGTCCCCTGGAGTTCACCATCACGCGCGACGAAATCCCCCGCAATAGCGTCGACGTGCGCTTTGAGCTCCGCCCCGGCGTCGGTTACATGCACATTTCCAGCTTCAATGAAACCACGGAGCAGGAAGTCGAGCAGGCGCTGGAGGAGTTCGGCAGCCTGCGCGGCCTGATCCTCGACGTGCGCCAGAATCCCGGCGGCCTTTTAAGTGAGGGCGTCGGCGTGGCCGACAAGTTTCTTAAGAAGGGCGCCGTTATCGTCACCCACCACGGCCGCGCCTCGTCAGAAAAGGTTTACCGCGCCCGCCGCGGCAACGACGGCAAGGACTTCCCTCTGGTCGTCCTGGTGAACCGTGGAACCGCCTCTGCGGCGGAGATTGTCGCCGGCGCTATCCAGGACCACGACCGCGGCCTCATCGTGGGCGAAAACACCTTCGGCAAAGGTCTGGTTCAGACCGTCTATCCGCTCTCCGAGAGCACCGGCCTCGCCCTCACCACCGCCAAGTACTACACCCCCAGCGGCCGCCTCATCCAGCGCGATTACAGCGGTGTCTCCCTCTACGACTATTACTACAACCAGAACGGAAACGGCACCGCCAACAAGGAAGTCAAGATGACCGATAGCGGCCGCACCGTCTACGGTGGCGGCGGCATTACGCCCGACGTCAAACTTGCCGCGCAGCGCCCCAATCGCTTCCAGAACGGCTTGCTGCAGCGCTACGCGTTTTTCAATTTCGCCAAGCATTACCTCATCCACCGGCGCGCCCCGCGCACCTTTGAAGTGGATGACGTTGTGCTCCTCGAATTCCGCAAGTTCCTCGACGAGCAGAAGATTGCTTACACCGAGGGCGAACTCATGGAAGTGGATGCCTGGCTGCGTTCCAACATCAAGGCGGAGATCTTCATCGCCGAATTCGGCCATCAGGCCGGTCTCAAGGTGCGCGCGGAAACCGATCCTCAGGTGCTCAAGGCGCTGGATCTGCTGCCCCAGGCCCGCGAACTGGCGGAAAACGCCAAGCGCATTCTGGCCGAGCGCAACGAAACCCAAACCTTGCGCTGAAGCGTTCCCTTCCCCCGCGCTCCGGCCCGCTGGTTGCGGGCCTTTTTTCTCGACTAAGGCTTGCGCTGACGGCCGGAGCTAGTTGCAGGGTTTTCCGCCGGACGGACGATGGTAGTTTGACTGCGCTTCCCGTTGCGTCATGAACCGTCCTTCTTCCCGCGCGCCGTACATGGGCGAACCCGGGCAGTGGTAGCGCCCAGTTCGTTGCCGCACCCATACTCGCACTTCAGGGTTGCCCGCCGAGAGTTGCTGCTCCAGCGGATCGCGGCCGGACTCCTTGGTATACGTCAGCGCCATCAGTACCAGAATCACCGCCACAATCACGATCGCCAGCTGTGGAATCAATCCCGCAAATCGTATTCGCCCGGTCGCGCGCTTCCACACCAGCTGCACCAGTTGCAGAAACGCCGCCAGCCATCCCTTCCACCCCTTCTCCTCCTCCGCTTCGGGCTGCGCTTCGGGCTTTGCCTCCGGTATGCTGGCCGCGCTGGCCGCCTCCTGGGCCGGCTCGTATCGCTCGATCAGCGCCGCCACCCCGATCTTGCCTGCCGATGCTTCCGCCATCCGCAGCACCCTGCCCGTGAAATGGACCCGCTGGTTTTCCGCGGCGCTGACTTCCGGCGAAAGCACCAGGTTGAAGTCCAGTTCTGCCTCGCCGGGGATGGCGGAATTCATGTACAGAAACACGCCGCCCTCGCTGATGTCGCGCACCACAGCAGAGACCTCTCCGTTCTGCTCTCCCGCCACCCAGCGCACATTCACCGGCAGGTTGAGCTGGTAGCGGTGGTGTTTCCGGTCTTCGCGCGATTCCTCGGGCATCCGCTAGGTTCCCCCCGACGTACGAAAGGGAACATTCTTTCACATCCCATCCCAGTCCAGCCATGCCGGCTCGGTCGAGTAGGCTGCTGATCGCGGCCGCGAATAGCCCTGCAATTCTCAGGCCTGTTCTATTTGCGCCTTGACACCATGAGTGTGCCGTACTAACTTTGCCCCGATTTTTCGGCCCTATAGGGCGCAGCGATCCCCAGTCCGCGGGTTTGTCCCGCTTCCTCTCGTTCTGACACAACGGCTTCCGCTGCGCTCCAGGAGGACGTGACGTCGATGGGCAAAGATCCCGACCACAAGCCGGAGGAAACCAAGCCTCAGTTCGGTGACTCCCCCCGTCCGGCCACCGGTTCCGGATCCAGCGACCAGCCCGGCGGATCCACCTTCGCTTATACCGACGACATAGTTTCCGCTCCGCCTGAACTGCCGCGGGAAGGTTCCACGGTCTCCACCTATCAGATTCTGGAGCAGATGGGCACCGGCGGAATGGGGGTCATCTACAAAGCCCTCGACACTAAGCTCAAGCGCCTGGTCGCGCTCAAGTTTCTTTCACCTCGATTGTCACGCCACCAGGAAACCCTGGAGCGATTTCACCGCGAAGCCGAATCCGCCTCAGCGCTGAATCACCCGCACATCTGCACCGTCCACGACGTCGCCGAACACGATGGCCGGCACTTCATCGTGATGGAGCTGCTCGATGGCAAAACCATGCGCGACCAGATTGCCGGCAATCCCCTTCCTTGCCAGGAGCTGATGAGCTTTGCCATTCAGATCGCCGACGCGCTCGAGGCCGCCCACGCCTCCGGAATCATGCATCGCGACATCAAGCCCTCCAACATTTTTGTTACCGCGCGCGGCCAGATCAAGGTGCTCGATTTCGGCCTCGCCAAGCTTCTGGACCGGCCCATGACTTCCCCGGCCAGGGAGCCTCTCACCCGCGTGGGCGCGGTGATGGGCACCATCGGGTACATGTCCCCGGAACAGACGCGCGGCGACCCCCTCGATTCGCGCTCCGACATCTTTTCCTTCGGTGCCGTCCTGTACGAGATGGCCACCGGCGTTCAGCCCTTCCGCGGCAAGACCTCGGCCATGGTGTTCGAGGCCATCCTCCATTACTGGCCCTCCACCCCCGCCGCCTTCAACCGCGACCTGCCTGCCGGTCTGGATCGCATCATCAACAAAGCCCTCGAAAAGGACTTGAAGCAGCGTTACCAGGCCGTCTCCGAGCTGAAGTCCGATTTGACGCGCCTGAAGGAAAAAATCGATGCCGGCATCGTGCCCCCGGTGGCCGAGATGGATCGCGCCGTGAAGGACCGTCAGGTGAAGCGGCGTCGCATGTTTACCTTGGGCGCCCTTTCCATTGTGGCCATCCTGGCGGAAATCCTGGCCTTCCATCTGATCGACCTCTACCGCCCCTCCTGGCAGGCCCGCACCGCCGCCGCCGATGCGGAAACCCATCAGCGCTATCTGGCCAGGATTGAAAGCGCTTCCTCGCCCGCCGAGGCCGTGGGTCTTACCCAAGCCTTGCAGAAGCTCGGCCAGGAGTCCCAGGCCTTTGCCGCCTTGCACCGCTACCTGCAGAAGCATCCCGGGGCCCAGGAGGCGCACCTGGCCTACGCCACATGGCTCACCGGCAAGCAGCGTTTCGCCGAGGCCGCGTATCAATACGACGCCCTGCTTCTCGCCAACCCTGATGACCTCGATGCCGAGGTCGCCCGCGCCCGCCTCTCCGCCTGGCAGAAGAACTACGAGGAAGCTCTCGACCGCTTTGAGAAGATTCTGCAGCGCCATCCCGGCCATTACGACGCGCGCGTCGGCAAGGCTTTCACCCTGCTCTGGATGGGACGCCGCAGCGAGGCCAAGCCGCTGCTCGAAAGCGCCTTGCGCGACAATCCCGGCGACGCCGAGGTCGCCCGCGCGTTGAAGACCTTCTAGCCGTCTGACAGGCGTTTCACGGGACGTGCGGCAGACTCATCTGCCCTCGCCGTCATCCTGAACGAGGGTGGGATCCCACGCGCATTCACCAGCGTGGGAAACCCGAGTGAAGGACCTGGGGGTGTTTTCAGCTGAATGTGATGCTGGAGTCCACTGGCGAAATCCCAAGCGCAGCGAAAAACGTCTAATCGCCGACGCCTAGAGATGGAAGATGGTGGAGCTAGTCGGGATCGAACCGACGTTAGTCATGCTGGAGGCCGATTGGGAGGGGTCACCGTCGACCCGGCCGGCGCGCGACGCCGTGGCCACGGTCAGAGCTGTGCCGACCCGGCAAGGCAACCTGGCAATGAGTAAGCTTGCACGCCTTTTACTGATTCTGGCCGTCGCTTCGACGATGGCGGCGCAGGACGGCGTCCTGCACCAGGGGAGGCCGGCGCTGAAGGTGACCTCGGGGCGGCAGGTCGCCTTCGTCGAGTACGTGGACTGGCAGGGTGAGCCTGCGTTCAAGATCCAGGTGCAGCACTATCATTTTGCTCTTTGCAACGGATATCTCTACATTTCTCGCAACCGCGTCGAGTACCATCCCTTACCCAACTTCCGCGACGACAGCGTTCGGGTCGAGCGCGGGCAGGCGAGCGCCACTGCTGTGCACCGGCAAAGGGACACCAAGATCGCGGCGGCGGGCCGCAATTTTACTCTGGTGTATATGGATGCGGAATGGAGCGTGCTTGATCGTTCGCAAATGGTGGAATTTGCCCACCTCGCGATTCGTGATTTTGACGCCGCCGAGCAGCAGTTCATGCGCCTGACGGCGGCCCTGCGGGCGCCTCCCGCCGCCCCGGCACAACCCGCTCCGCTCCCCGCACCGGTTCCTAAACCGGCCACGCTCAAGGTGCGCTCGGAACCCGGCGCGGTGCAGATCTATGTGGACGACGTGTTCAAAGGAATCAGCAGCACGGCAGGCAACCTTGTGGTTGAGAGCCTGTCGCCAGGGACGCACCAGGTGCGCCTCAGCCTGATCGGATACAAAGAGTGGAAGCAGGAGGTAGAGCTGACCGCCGGCGAGAGCAAGCTATTGCATGCCAAGCTCGAACCGGTGGGCCCGAAACCTTTGTCGCTGGCAGAAATCGAGGAGGCCCTCAGCGCGGGCGTAGCCACGGCGCGCGTGGCCGCGCTCATCAAGGAATACGGTGTGGATTTCTCCCTCACCGACGAAGCCGAGCAGCGGCTGCGGGGCGCAGGGGCTGATGATGCGCTGATTCTTGCAGTCCTCAAGGCAAAGAGGTAGCCCCTCCGCACCAGTTTGCGCATGGGAACTGGCCAGAGCCGAGGCCGCCCTACGCCAGCGCCTTGCTTCGCTTCAGCAGGCCCCTGTGGACGCCTGCCACAGCGGGGAGTGCAGGGCGGACATGCGCGGCCTCAAGGAAGGGCAGGCACCGCAAGTGATTGAAACGATGGTGGAGCTAGTCGGGATCGAACCGACGACCTCATCGTTGCGAACGATGCGCTCTCCCAGCTGAGCTATAGCCCCACGCCCTGCAATTTTATCAGGCGTCCTGCCTGGCGGTCACACCGCGCCGCGCGCAGCATTTCTTCCCGCCGCGCAACCTTTTCCCTTCCGCCCAGGTGTATCTCCGTCGTCAGTACGGGCCAATGATTCCGCCGATGTGGCGCGCGGCGGGCCGCGCCGGGCGCGCGGCCGACTGGCCCAGCGCCTCGGCCACCACGTCCAGGTATTTCAGCCCACTGCCTGTGTTGAACAGCACCACCCGCTCGCCGGGTTTGAGAAAACCCATCGCTGTCAGCTTGCGTTGCGCGGCCAGCGAGGCCGCTC
>CAYRII010000110.1:0-8759 GCA_964424245.1 uncultured Terriglobales bacterium
CAATAGCGCCATGCCCGCTGCCCTCGGCCAGATGGTGATGATGCTGTGGCTGCTGATCATGGGCGCGAAGGATCAGCCATTGGCCGATCCCGCTTCCTGATCGGGTCTTTGCTCAATGTGAAGGATTTGCCTCAGTTGAACGCTTCGTTCGGGCTGGCAGGGGACTAACCACTAACCACTCGCCACTGAAATGGAGCGGGCGATGGGAATCGAACAAAACACCCAAAACACAAAGACCCGCTGAATTGCTGCATTTTCGCACGTTCCACCCTCACTTTCTACGTCCAAAACGGGCCGCTTAATGGACGTTGTGGACGCTCAACGGAGTAGCGTGAGAAACAGCGAAGCGGTGGATCGGATCGCGCGGCGGTGGAAGGCGCTGGAGGCGCAGCGCGAGCGGTTACGGCGGCTGATTCTGCGGCTGGCGCGATCGCCTCGGGCTGAGCGGCGCACGGACAAGACGCGCGTGCTGGCCGGGCAGCAATTCGAGATTCAGATCACGCGCGCGGTGGAGACGCTGGTGGACCAGGCGGTCGCGACGCGCATTTGGCCGACGCTGCCCGCCGGCCTGCGCAGGAAAATCCTCGAGCGTCGCATAACGTTCACGGTGCGGCCGGGCGCGGAGGCGATCGTGCTGCGCAGCGTGCCGGGCTTGCGGAGACGCTGGCTCAGCCTCATGGAGCGGCGCGCGCGCCGGCCCGCGATTCGCGTCGAGAGGAAGGACAGCCGCTGATGAGCGCAGTTGGTGCGTTGGACGAAGACAGCCTGACGGCGATGCGCGAGGCCTGGACGGAAGGCGGGCCTGCTCTCTGGGATGAGTTCGGTTACGAGTTCTGGCTTTTTGCGCGCTGGGCGACGGGGCAACTCTTCACAACCAGCGATGGTGATCTCTTGAAAGTGGCGCCACCGTCGCCCGAACTGATGGCGGTGTGGATGCGGAACTACGAGATTCGTTGTCGGTTCAATTCCTTCGCCGACTTCGAGGACTACGCGCATGGCTGCGCGCGAAAGCTTATCAGCAGCGCGAGTACGACGGAGGTTGCATGAACACCAACGATCAAGGCCAATCGGACCGCGAAGGCGCGCGGGGCGTGCTCGAGCTGCTGGACCGGCCCTGGTGCATCGTGCCGTCAGTGCTGCGCAAGATTGAGACGCTGGCAGCGGCGTATCTGCGCGGTGAGTTGGAGTTGCCGGCTGCGGCGGCGCGATCCGCAGCGCCGCGCACGAAGCGCCGCGAAGCCAACGGCAAAATCGCCGTGCTGCCCATCCAGGGCATCCTGGTCCAGCGCCGGACCTGGCTGTCGTGGCTTTTCGAAGAGACCAGCAGCGAGCAATTCAAAGAGGAATTCAACGCTGCGGTCGCGGATCCGGAGATCAGCGGCATCGTGTTGGATGTGGATAGCCCGGGCGGCGAGGCGCACGCAGGGCAAGAGATGGCTGCCACGGTCAGCGCGGCGCGCGGCCGGAAGCCGATTGTTGCCCTCGGCCGGGCCGTGATGGCCAGCGCAGCGCAGTGGGTCGCTGCGGCAGCGGACCGCGTGCTCCTGGCTTCGCCCATCGTGCTCTCGGGCAGCATCGGGACAGCGTTCGCCCATGTCGATTTTTCGGGGGCGGATGAAAAACGCGGCCTGAAGGTGATTGAGGTCACGGCAGGGAAATTCAAGCGCATCGCGAGCCAGCACCGGCCGCTGACCGCGGAAGGCCACGCGGAGCTGCAACGGATGGTGGACGCCATGAATGATGTATTTGTCGCCGACGTGGCGCGGCTGCGTGGCATCCCGGAGAAAGAGATTCGCGCGCTGGAGGCGCGCGTCCTGATTGGCCAGGAAGCGATCGAGGCTGGTTTGTCGGATGGTTTTTCGAGCATCGAGGAGCAGATCTGCGCGCTGTCCGCACAAGCATCGCTGCCCAGTCCGACGGCGCAGAGTGCGCCGTCGTCGAAGGTCATGGCCGCGCCGCCTCCCGAACCGCGCGCGATCGCTCCGGTGCGCACCGAGGCAGAGGAAGCAGCGGCAACCGTCGAAGCCATGCGCGGCGCCGGCATGTTGCGCACCAGGTATACCCCTGTCGCGGAAGTGTTCTCTCTGGACACGCTGGCGATGCTATCCGCGGCGCGACAGAAGGGTACGGTGATCGACATGCAAAAGGCACTTGAGGAACTTCGCCGGCGGCGTTCACCGGAACCACCCGAAGCGGCGTAAAAGGAGAAACCAAAACATGGACGTGAAAGCGTTGGTAAACCCAAAGACAGTTGCGGAAGCGGAGAAGAACTGGCAGGCGGTGGGGGAAGCTGCGCGCGACGCTGCCGACGAACTCAGAAATCTGGAGAGGTCCCGACCGCATCTGGTGCGCGAGATGGACCAAAGGCGGCTCAAGGAAGCGGATGAACGCATCGCCGACCTGAAACGCAACGTGGAAGTTTTGGGGGAAGCGCGCCGCGTACTCGAGCCGGTGCTCGGCCGGCTGCGCGCGGAGGATCTCAACGAACGGCTGAAAGCCTCACTGGAAACGGATCTGCCGCGGCTCGAAGCCATTTCCGCGGAACTGACCGCCATCGTAGAACGCAGCAAGGCCGCGATGCTGCCGGCGCGCAGCCTTTCAACCGTCCCGCCGCATGCAGATAAGGACCGTTTTCCGCCGGAACGGGTTGGGGCGATGTCGGCACTGGGAGCGACGCTGAGGGATGCGGAGGCACGCCTGCTGGCGGTGCTGGAAGCCTTGCCGGTGTCGCCGGCACGGCAGCAGCTCGTCAATGAGGCGCGCGCGCGCAGCGCAGGCCTATAAGACTCTGCCGGCGTGCGACCAAAAGAGTGTCAGGAGCGCTCTTTACTCCGGGCGCCCGCAGACCGAGCGCGTTGCTGCACCGGGTCGCAACAGCAACGCTGCAAAATCAGGCGCGGCGTGGCGCAGCGGCAGCGCGGATGGCTCATGCCCATCAGGTCGCCGGTTCGACTCCGGCCGCCGCAACCAGTTTCACGCTGCAAACTGAAGCTTCGCCGTCGGCGAGAGCGCAGACAGCGTGAAAGCTGACGGTCCAACTCCCTCAGGGACCGTTGCTGCTGATGGCAGGGGGGGCCTTCTCAGATCACCCCCCTGCCTTTCAAACGGGCACACGCTGGACTCTACGTCCAGCGTTTTTGACCAAAAAACGGAGGTTGAGCAATGCCACTGAACCGAAGCGCGTTCTTCCCGGCAGCGATCGCAGGCGCGGCCGAGCTGGGGAATCTGAAGGACAGGGTGCCGAGCCAGGCCGTGCCCCTGCTGGACGGAAACATCAGCAACTCGGCAACGAGCTTCGACGTGGACGACGGGTCGAAACTCCCTACTGATAACTTTTTCATCTCCATCGAGGACGAGATCATCTTCGTCGGCTCGCGCTCGGGCAACACGCTGTCCAACTGCACGCGCGGCGCCGAGGGCACAGCCAATGTCGCCCACAACGACCAGACCGAGGTCAACGCCTTCATCATCGCGGCGCACCATGGTCAGGCGGCCGCCGAAATAAACGCCGTAGAGTCGGCGCTGGGCGCAGGCCTGGGGAACGTGTTCGGCATCTCCAGCAGCCCAGGCGCGCAGCGTCGCGTGACGATCGGCTGGCCGAATGGAACCGCGAGCTATCAGGTCATGGGTGACAGCGTCGGCGGAGGCGGCGGCACATTTGGTGGAGGTTCACCGGACGGAGTGCAGGGAGTCATGTTGGGCTGCACCACCGGAGCGAGCCAAGGAAACGACAGCGGCTTTTCCTCGAACAGCTTCAACTATCGAGTCTCCGACAACCCCCGCATGCGCGCCGTCGTGCGCCCCGTAAATGCGGTGGCTGACGCCAGAATCTTCATAGGCCTTTCGGACCAATCGCTCGCGACCATGGTGGGCGCTGACGATCCGGTCGGCAACTATGCCGGCTTCCAGTTCTCGACGGACCGCCCCGACACCAACTGGAAGTGCATTTCGAAAGACAACAGCGTGCAGGAGATCAGCGACTCGGGCGTGGCGCCTGGAGCAAACACGCTCGTTGTGCTCGAGGTGGAGATCGTGAGCGGAACCCACGTGAAGTTTTACATCAACGGCGCGCTGGTTGCCACGCACTCGACGCGGCTGCCGGGCTCGACCGTCAACCTGCGTTACATCGTGGGACTTGAAACGCGGACCGGCTCCACCAAGACGTTGAACGTCGGCGTGCTTCGAATCATGAGTGATCGCTAGCGATGATCTTCCGAGGCTCAGACCCGCGAGTCATGGCGATAGAGATTGCAGATTACATCGTCGGCGAGAGCAAGGCCTCCGGCCAAGCAGCTCCACGCTTGTCAATCGATGTTCGCTGCATCGGGTTCACGAAGCGGGAGCTGCGGCAGTGTCTGATCGAGGAATTACGAGCACGCGGGGTGAGGTTCTCCAACGATGCCATGGCCTAACGAACTGTGGGCGAATCAAGCCGCACCAGGCAGCCCTGCGGGCCCGCCCATCACCAGGCTGTACGTTTCCGGCTCGGCCGCGGCCGGCTCGGCCGTCAGTGGCGCCGCCTTCACCTCTACGCAAACCGACCTGCCCGTTTCAGGAAGCAGCGTCTCCACCAGCCAGGCGAACGCGTCGGCGCTGGTGGTGAAGGACCTGCCGGTTTCCTCGAGCGCAGCGGCTAGCTCGTCGGCCTCTGCGTCGATCATCATCGAGACGGTCATTCCACGCCAGGCGGTGAAAGCCTTCCACTTTCAAGTGCCGCTGGGAACACCCGGCACTACTTTTTTCTTGCCGCTGCACTTTCAACCGCGTCTGGTGCTGATTATCACCAACGGACGGCATGAACCCGCAAACACCATCGACAACGACCGCTCCGTGTGGCAGTGCTACGGGGCGGCCACTTCGCCGGGAGAGCGCTTCGCCACGGCCGCGGTGAGCAAGCGCGGGGCCGTGCAGCAGTTCCACGGATACCGGAATGACTGTGTGTTCACCGAGGTTTTGGAAGACGGCACCTGGGGCGGCCGGCTCGACGTGCAGTTGATCCAGAACAACGGGATTCTGTTTACGGTGGACGCGCAGTTCCAAAACAACCACCGCATTTTCGGCATCGCCATCGGCGGCGCCATGCAGGCGAAGATCATGGAGATCGAAGCGCCCTCGGTGAACGGCGTGCAGACCTACACCGGCGTGGGTTTCGACCCGCAACAAGCCTTTGTGTTCAACGGCCGCGTGCTCGCGTCGGGCGTGATTGAGCAGAACGTGTTCGACCACAGCTTTGGGCTAGTGCTCTCTCCGTCGCAACAATGGTGCATCGCAGACAAGGCCATCGCCGGCGGCGCAGGAAACACCGTGCATCAGACGCGGTGCGGGTTGGTCGCAAACTTCTGCGTGGTCGATCACATCACGACGGTGACCGGAATCTTGCAGTGTTTCGCCAACCTCACAGCTTTCATCACGGATGGTTTCCGTTTGAACTGGCAGCTTGGCTCGCCGGCATACCTGAAAAAACACGTCGTGGTGCTCATGGCGGGCAACTACGCGATCGACGCGCGCCTGTTCCAGAGCTTGCAATCCATTGGGCAGCACAACCTGGCCGGGATGCCGGCTAAGCCGAGCCTGACATTGCTCGTCGGCAGCGGCAGTCAACTGCTCACGACCACGCCGACGTCAGGCTTGCCCGCAGACAACCGCTTCGGCGCTGGCGGCTTTAATCCGGTTCCCAACAAGCCGCCGGACCAGTGGGCCATTGCCATTGGAGATCCGGTGGACGGAAACATCCCGTACAGCGGCCACACCTTCGACTCCGTGGCGCTCTGTCTCAACGAAGATACCGGCGCGATCCTTCACCAGCTCGACCTGGTGTCCATCAACGCAGACGGCTACACGCTGGACCAACCCGGCGCGGATTCACAAAGCCGCTGGCTGCTTTCCTGGACCTGGATCGATATCGGCGTGGGCACACCGCCGCCGAGCGGGCTGTGCCTCGAGATCGATCCGGGCGCCATCCTCTTCAGCCCGGATCCGGACTGGGGCGCGGGCATCCGGGAGCGCTTCGCGTGGCTCACCGATGTGCTGCCGGGCTACACCATCGACGAGCAGCGCATCGCGCTGCGCAAGGCGCCGCGGATGGGCCTCGGGTTCCGCGTGCGCGCGGTGGACCGCAGAGAGGCCGGCCTGGTGGAGTCGCTGCTCACCGGATGGCAGGGCAACCGCTACCTGGTCCCGCTATGGCCGGACAAGACACCGCTGCTGGCCAATGCGGCGCAGGGCGCCACGACGTTGACGGCAGACACGGCCACCAGGCGTTTTGCAGCGGGCGGGAGGCTCGTCCTATGGCGTGACCCCTACACCTACGAGATCGCCACCCTCGCAGCCTCTGGAGGCCAAACTATAGGGCTCCAGGCGCCGCTGGCTTCCGCCTGGACCGCCGACGGCCAGACGTGGGTGATCCCCATCCTTGAGGGACGCTTGCCGGACGAACAGGCGGTGCGCCGCCCGGCGGATTTCGCTTCGGAACTGACGCTCGACTTCGAGCTGCTGCCACAGCCGGGACTCGAGCCGCCGGCCTCGAGCTTGCCGCAATACCAGGGACTGGATGTTCTGGATTTTGAAACCAGCCTGATTCCGGAGCACACCTACATCCGCAACCGCTTCCGCCACGAGAGCCCTGCGGGCAGCATCTACACGCTGGACCGCCCGAAGGTGCCGGCAGTGCGCCGCAGCTTCTACTGGCCGATGGATGGGCGCGCCGAGATCGAGCAGTTCCGCCAGTTCATCTACAACCGGCGCGGCAGACTGCATCCGTTTTGGACGCCGACGTTTTATCAGGATTTGATCCTCACCAGCGACGTGGCGGCAATCGATACGGACCTGTTCGTCGAAAAGAGCGGCTATCCGTCCTTGCAGTTCGCGCACCGCAAGCACCTGGCGCTCCTGCGCGGCGACGGCAGCCAGCAGATCCTCTACCGCGGGGTGGTCGCCGCGATCGAAGGGATCAGCTCCGACGTCGTGCAGATCGATACCTCGCCGGCCATGGCGCTGCCGCGCCTGAATACCAAGCTGAGTTTTCTGCTGCATTGCCGGCTCGAGCAGGACGATCCCGAGCTGGTCTGGCACAACACCCAGGCGGCCGAGGCCCAGCTCGAATTCCTGGAATTGATTCCGGAAGCCCCGGCGCCCTGAAGGCTTTACCGAATCGTGGGTCCTTCCATAGGGCCGACGCCTCGCGGGTGACGGTGACGGCGATTTCGGCCTCTCGCTAGATAGTCCCCGCGCCCGTGTATACTTGATTTGTATTCGGGATTTTACCTTGGCGAAACTCTTCACCGTCGAGCATGCCGCGCAGAGCACAGCTCCTCCGCTCACTCGATGGCCCGGCGGTACCGGATTCGCAGAGTGGCAGATCAAGGCGCGCGCGCACGCTGAGGCTGCGGTGTTCTTCGACCTAGTGAGGCGCGGCATTGTGAGCAAGGACCAGGCGAAGGAGGACCTGGGCGTCGAACCGCAGATTCGCGCGTTGCTGGAAGCCTTCGCCCGGCAATCCCCGCCGTACACCGCACGTGCTGTACAACAAGCGCTGCGGTTGCGCGAGCTGGCTCTCGCCGAGTTTGAAAAGCTCGCAGCCCGGTCTACGCCAAACGAGCCGACTGCCCTCCGGCCCGCCGCCTGAACATCAGAAAAAAGACTTGCGCTCCCGGTTGTTTAGAATCACAATTCCCTCGCAAATAAAACAGGCCGGCCAGCAGCCTTCACTGCCGGACGGCCCTAACCGCACAAGGAGGATTAGCGCTCCATGAACGGCTGCAAGCAACCTACTCGCTCTCTCGTTTCTCGGCAAGTCCAGCGCAGACGCATTCTCAAACGAAGGCTGGGCCTGTCCTCAGACCAACTGGCCGACTTTCTGGCCGATACCCTCCGCAGAGCCGTGGAAGTCGGCCATCTGCGCCCACCGCTGCTCCTTATCGCGCTGGGTGCCAACCTACAGCTCATGGCCGTGCGTTACGACCAGATCGGCACGGACTCTGGGGGCGCGGTTCTCTACGAGCGTATGGACCAGGACCTGTTCACCTTTCCGGTTCAAGTCTTCATCACCGATGCTCTCGACCAGACGGTCCACGCCACCCGCGCCACGCTGCACTCGCCGACGTCTTTCCAAACCACCCTCGCGCTGCACTTCGGAGTACGCCATGCATACTGAAACCACGCTGCCGCGCGGCATCTTCGAACGTCCACCAGGAAGCGGCACATTCTGGATCTGCTACAAGGACGCGGCCGGCCGGCGCCATCGCGAGAAGGTGGGCACGGCACAACAGGCGATCGAGGTGCTGCGCTTGCGAGAAATGGATGGCGCGGACCGCCCCGACCTGCCGACACGCTTCGCCACGCCCTGGATGCGGCAGCGTGTGCGGGAAGCTCCCAACGGTTCACGCTGCACGCTGGAGGACCTTATCCGGGCCTTCACCCGTCAGCGACAGCAACGGGTTACGCCGTTGAACTGGAATGCCGAACAATACCGCCTCGAAGTGCTCTCGGAGCTTCTGGGCCCCAAAACGCACATCGCATCCATTGACCCCGGCGCCATCGAAGACGTTCTCCTGCGGCTGCGGGAGAAGCGTGCCGTCTCCAACGCCACGGCCAATCGCTACCGCTCGGCTCTGTCAGCGATGTTTCGCTTTGCCGTGTTGACCGGCCGGCGCATGGCGAACCCTGTGGCCGGCGTGCGGAAGTTCAAGGAGGATCCGCTCGGCCGGCTGCGATATCTATCCAGGGAAGAAGAGGAACGTCTGCGCGCAGTGATCAGAAAA
>CAYRII010000111.1:0-8733 GCA_964424245.1 uncultured Terriglobales bacterium
ATTCGGCCGGGGGAGACAGTACTTTCCGCGACACTGGGGGGGGGGCGGGACCATGGATGGGACGGAGCGCTCATCGGCGACCGCGCCGATTCTTTTCTTCTTCCATGAAACCAATGTCGCGTCTGGACATCTCATGACGAGGGGAAAATGCTGGAATCTCCGAAGTTGAGTGGTTAGCATAGGCCATGGCCTCCACCGCGAACCACATCGCGACGGCGCCTTCCGGAGTCCCTGGCCGGAGTGCGGCGGCGTGCCTGGAGAGGTTCCGCAGCGTGCGCGGGTGGACCAGCCGCCTGGCCGCGCCGCTCACTCCCGAAGACCAGATGGTGCAGCCCATGGCCGACGCCAGCCCCACCAAATGGCACCTGGCGCACACTACCTGGTTTTTCGAGACGTTCATCCTCAGTCCCTACAAGTCCGGCTACACCGAATTCCATCCTCGTTATCGCTTTCTGTTTAATTCCTATTACAACGCGGTGGGCGGCCGGCCGCAGCGGGACACGCGCGGCATGTTTTCGCGCCCCGGACTGGAGGAGGTCCTGGCCTACCGCCGCCATGTGGAAGAGCAGCTCGCCGAGCTCTTGCAAACCCGGCAGAATGCAGAACTGTATTCCCTGATTGAGCTTGGCCTGCACCACGAGCAACAGCACCAGGAACTGATCGTTACCGACATCAAGAACGTCCTGGCGACGAACCCGCTGCGTCCTGTCTACCGAGCGCGGCCCGACGACGCCCCGGCTGCGGTTGTGCCGGCGCTCGGGTGGATGGAATTCGAAGACGGTGTTCGTTCCATCGGCCATGAGGGTACAGGTTTTTGCTTCGACAACGAGCTGCCACGGCACCAGGTGTTGCTGCGCCCCTTCCGGCTGGCCTCGCGCCTGGTTTCCAACGCCGAGTATCTGGAGTTCATGGAGGATGGCGGTTACCGGCGCCCGCAGCTCTGGCTTTCCGAGGGTTGGGACACGGTCTGCAGCCAGGGGTGGGAGGCGCCGCTGTACTGGGAGCGCGCCGACGGCCAGTGGCAGGTGATGACGCTGGCCGGGATGCGCCCGGTTGAGCCGTCGGAGCCGGTTTGTCACATAAGTTTCTTTGAAGCGGATGCCTATGCGCGCTGGGCCGGGGCGCGCCTGCCGACCGAGGCGGAGTGGGAGGGCGTGGCCGAGGGCCGGCCAGTGGCCGGGAATTTTCTGGAAGACGAGCGCTTCCACCCCGCAGCCATCGGCAAGGGCGTGCCGGAGCAGATGTTCGGCGATGTTTGGGAGTGGACGTCCAGCCCTTACGTCGGCTATCCGGGCTATCAACCTGCGGCGGGCGCCATCGGCGAGTACAACGGAAAGTTCATGTGCAACCAGATGGTGCTGCGGGGAGGCTCGTGCGCCACGCCGCGCTCCCACATCCGATCCAGCTACCGCAATTTCTTTCCGCCCGGGGCGCGCTGGCAATTCTCCGGAGTTCGGTTGGCGAAATGAGCGCGCTCAGCCAACGGGCGGTCATTCCGGCCATCGCCGCGGATGTGCGGGCAGGCCTGGGCTCGGATCCCAAGTGGCTTTGCCCCAAGCTGTTTTACGACAGCCAGGGCTCGGCGCTGTTTGAGGAAATCACCCGACTGCCGGAGTATTACCTGACGCGCACGGAGCAGCAGATCCTAGACACGCACGCGGAAGAAATGCTGGAGCAGGCGGGCGAGGGAATCAGCCTGGTGGAACTGGGCGCGGGCTCGGCGCAAAAGACCTCGATTCTGATTCGCGCTCTTCTGCGCCGCCAGCCGAGCGCGGTGTATTGTCCCATCGATGTTTCCGCCGTGGCGATCCATGCGGCGGCAAAACGGCTGCGCGCCTTGTTCCCTCGGCTTTCCATCCAGCCCATCGTAGGAGATTACGCGGAAGACATGGCGGCGTTGCGCAGCATTCCGGGGCGCAAGCTGGTCCTGTATATCGGCTCCAGCATCGGCAACTTCGAGCCGGAGGAAGCGGTGGCGCTGCTCGGCCGCATGCGGGCGCGGATGGCGCCGGGCGATGCGCTCCTTCTGGGCACCGACTTGCGCAAGGACCCGGCCGTGCTGCTTCCCGCTTACGACGACGCCCAAGGGGTAACCATCCGCTTCAACAAGAATGTGCTGGCGCGCATCAACCGGGAACTCGACGGGAGATTCGACCTGGAACGATTTCGCCACGTGGCGCGCTGGAACCCGGACCAATCGCGGATCGAAATCTACCTGGAAAGCCTGGTGGAGCAGGTTGTACCCATCCATGTGCTGAGGATGGAGGTGCGGTTCGCGGCCGGCGAGCTCCTGCACACCGAGAACAGTTACAAGTTTACCGACGAATCCGTGAACCGGCTCCTGAACAGCGGCGGCTTCACCCTGGAGCGCACCTGGAAGGATGCGCGCGAGTGGTTTGCGGTACACTTGGCGCGCGTCGGCTGACCCTGGACAACCCGTGAGAGTTGCTGCCTCCCGTCATTTCGTTTAGCGTGGGGAGCGTCGAATTCGACGGCATCGCACCGTCACCGCCCAGCCATGAAAGCGAACCTCCCAAGGGACGAACTGCTCCACGTTCTCTCCGATGCGCGCCTGCGCGCCCACCCCTCGAAATCCTGGTTGCTCCCGCCGGAGAAGACCGGGCGCATGGCCCGCCTATGGGCGCGCCGCTATTATCGTGGGTGTCTTGGCCGGTCGTTCCAGCACACGCAAACTTTCGCTACGGCGACCGGGCGCGGGGCGGCAGACATCCTCGACAGCGCGCAGTTTGCGGGCTTCGTGGACGAGTGCGTGCTTGGGGCGTTCGATTCCGCGCGGCGCGTGGGCGAAATGGCGCGCGTTCATCTGGATGGCGCAGCGCATCCCGGCGCGTGGTGGCGCGACCTGGTGGCCTACGAATATTTCTGGTTTCTGCAGGAGGCGACGACGGAATCGGCGGCGCGCATTCGCCGGCACCAGCGGGGAGTGAGCGCCGTCTGCCAGACGTTTGCCTGGCTCGTTTCTCGGATACTGGAGCGCCTGCGCGCGGGTGAAGCGGTTCCCAACGACCTTCATCAAGAGTGCACATTGCTGTTTTCCCGTGGCGCCGATGGCCGCGTGGTGGTGGTGGAAATGGAGCGGGACGCTGCCGCAGTCTTCCGCGCCACCAACGGTTACCGGACGGTGGAGCAGGTGGCGACAGCGGCTGCGGTTCCGCAAGACCTGGCCGCAACGGTGCTCGAGCAGTTGGAAGAGATTGGCGCGATCGTGCCGCCGGCTTGAAGCTTCTTATTGCGCTCCCGCATCCAAGCCGGGAGCCGGGTCAGACGCAACCGTCCTGGCCTTGAGGCGCGGCAGCATCCAGTTGACTACGCGGAAACCAAGAAGAACCGCCAGGATGGCTCCGTAGATTGCGGGCTCGAGAATGTCTGCCTTCACCAGCCACAAAAAATGCACCACGCCGGCGATGGCGCTGGCGTAGATGAGCCTGTGCAGGGCCTGCCAGCGCCGGCCGCCAAGGCGGCGGATCATGCCGCTGGTCGAGGTCAGCGCCAGCGGAACCAACATGACAAATGCTGCGAAGCCTGCCGTCACGTACGGCCGCTTGTAAACGTCCGCGACGATGCGCTCCCAATCAAAGAAGTGATCAAGAACGACGTAGGTGGAAAGGTGCAGACAGCCATAGAAGAACGCAAACAGCCCCAGCATGCGCCGCAACTGGATGAGCCAGTGCTGCCCGGTGATCTTGCGCAGGGGCGTGATGCTGAGCGTGATCAGGAGAAAGGTCAGGGTCCAGATTCCGGTCTTGTGGGTGATGAACTCGATGGGGTTGGCGCTGAGCTCATCGCGATAAAACCACCAGCCCAGCAACCCGAGCGGCACGAGACTGGAGAGGAAGACGACGATTTTCAGCCGGGTAATAGGCTTCATGCTCCCTGCGTCCTCAGTAGTGCTTGCGCAGGTCCATGCCGGCGTACAAACCTGCCACCTGGTCGGCGTAGCCGTTGAAAAGAAGCGTGTCGCGGCGGCGGAACTCGCCGATGCGGCGCTCCGTGGCCTGGCTCCAGCGCGGATGATCCACCCTGGGATTGACGTTGGAGTAGAAGCCGTATTCCCTGGGCTGCATCTTGTTCCAGGTGGTTTCCGGCTCGTTCTCCACGAAGCGGATCTTCACGATGGACTTGATGCTCTTGAAGCCGTATTTCCAAGGCACCACCAGGCGGAGGGGAGCGCCGTTCTGGTTGGGCAGCACCTCGCCATAGAGGCCAACCGCCAGGATGGTGAGCGGATGCAACGCCTCATCCATGCGCAGGCCCTCGACGTAGGGCCAGTCCAGCACCCCGCGCCGCTGTCCCGGCATTTGATCGGGCGAGAAAACGGTGGTGAAGGCGACATACTTCGCTTTGGAGGCCGGTTCCAGCTCGCGGATGAAGTCGCCCAACGGGAAGCCCACCCAGGGAATGACCATGGACCATCCTTCGACGCAGCGCAGGCGGTAGATGCGTTCTTCGAGCGTGCGGTTTTTCAGGATGCTGTCGAGGTCGTACATTTTGGGTTGCTTGATGTGGCCTTCCACGGCCACGGCCCAGGGCCGGGGGCGGAACTTGCCCGACTCGCGGGCGGGATCGCCCTTGTCGGTGCCGAACTCGTAAAAGTTGTTGTAGTTGGTGATGTCCTTGAGGGAGTTCGCTTTCTCCGTGGTGCTGAAAGAACTCTTGTTGAAAGCGAGCGAGGGCGCGGCCGCGACTTCCGCCGGCTCGTACATGGAACCGAGAACCTTGCCGGCGGCCACAGCGGTTCCAGCCACGGCGGCTCCCAGCATGAACTTGCGCCGGTTCAGGTAAACACTCTTGTCGGTTATCTCGGAAGATGGGATGTCGATTGGTTTCTTGATCAGCACTGCATCACTCCATCCTGGACTTCGTCCTCATAAGATTGTAGTACGGATCCTGCGGCGACACAGATGTCCCTGGTGTGTCCGATAGTGGGACGCCCGGGCGGGCGGAAAGTTACACCCTCAGGCGGTGGCCAACCACACTGCAAGCCATTTAGAATCCAATGCAGGAGAGATCATGGCATCCATTTTCGCATTCCGTCGCTTGCCCGGGGCTGCGCTGGCGGCCCTACTTCTTGTTCTGAGTTGTTCCGCTCCGCTGGTTGCGGCGGACGATTCGGGCACCGCAGCTTCAGGTCCGCCGACCGCTGAAGGGGCTGCGCGCTTTGTGGAAGAGGCTGAAGCCCGCCTGCTGGTGCTGGCCAATCGGAACGGCCGCGCCGCCTGGGTGAAGGCCACCTACATTACCGACGACACGCAGCAGATCGAGGCCGACGCGCAGAATGAGCTGACGGCCGCGCTCACCGAACTGGCCACGTCTGCGGCGCGCTTTACCGGGCTCCAGCTCCCCTATGACGTGGCGCGCAAGCTGGAGCAACTGAAGCTCTCGCAGACGTTTCCCGCGCCCAGTGACGCCAAGGAGCGCGAAGAGCTCACCAACATTTCCGTTTCCCTGGACGGGGACTACGGCAAGGGCAAGTACTGTCCGGCGGGGAAGGAGAAATGCCTCACCCTGAACGACATGGAGCGCATCCTGGCCAAGAGCCGCGACGCCGAGGAGCTGCTCGACGTGTGGCAGGGCTGGCGAACCATCTCGCCGCCGATGCGCGCGCGTTACGCCCGGCAGGTGGAAATCGCCAACAAGGGCGCGCGCGAACTGGGCTTCAAGGACGTGGGCGCGCTGTGGCGCTCCAACTACGACATGCCTCCGGACGAGTTTGCCAAAGAGCTGGACCGGCTGTGGCTGCAGGTGCGCCCGCTGTATGAATCGCTGCACGCCTACGTGCGCGCGCAACTGGCCAAGCAATACGGCAAGGATGTGGTTCCCGCCGCGGGCCCGATTCCCGCGCACCTTCTGGGCAACATGTGGAGCCAGACCTGGGGCAACATTTATCCGCTGGCGGCGCCGCCCTCCAGCGACCGCGGCTACGACCTGACCGAACTGCTCAAGCAGCACAAGGTGGACGAGCTGGAAATGGTGCGCTACGGCGAGCGCTTCTTCACCTCGCTGGGCTTCGAGCCTCTGCCGCAGACGTTCTGGGAGCGGTCGCTCTTCAAGAAGCCCGCCGACCGCGAAGTGATCTGCCACGCCAGCGCCTGGGACGTGGATAACGACCTCGACCTGCGCATCAAGATGTGCATTGAAGTCCGCGACGAGGACTTTGCCACCATTCATCACGAGCTGGGACACAACTTTTACCAGCGTGCTTACCGGACGCTGCCCGTGCTTTACCGCGGCAGCGCCAACGACGGCTTTCACGAGGCGGTGGGCGATGCCATCGCGCTTTCCGTGACGCCCGAATACCTCAAGGAAATCGGGTTGCTGGAAACCGTGCCCGGCGCCGAGGGCGACACGGGCCTGCTGATGCGCATGGCGCTGGACAAAGTTGCGTTCCTGCCCTTCGGCCTGCTGGTGGACCAGTGGCGCTGGAAGGTGTTCTCGGGGGAGATCAAGCCGGAGAATTACAACCAGGCCTGGTGGGAACTGCGCACCAAGTACCAGGGAATCAAGGCTCCAGTGGCGCGCTCGGAAAAGGACTTTGATCCAGGGGCCAAATATCACGTGCCGGGCAACGTGCCGTACACGCGATATTTCCTGGCGCACATACTGCAATTCCAGTTTCACCGCGCCCTTTGCCGCGAGGCCGGCTACACCGGCCCGCTGCACCGCTGCTCCATCTACGGCAGCAAAAAGGCGGGAGCGAGACTGCAGAAGATGCTGGAGATGGGCCAGAGCCGTCCCTGGCCCGAAGCCCTGGAAGTTCTGACGGGCGAGAAGCAGCTCGATGCCACAGCCATCCTCGACTACTTTGCACCACTCAAGAAGTGGCTCGACGAGCAGAACAAGGCCAACGGAAACAAAGTGGGCTGGTAAACGGACCCTGGAGGCGCGGCCGGGAGCGGCCGCGCCTTCTCATTCGTAACGCAACGCCTCGATGGGATCGAGCCGCGACGCCTTGTGCGCCGGGTAGTAGCCGAAGAAAATGCCCACCGCCGCGGAGAACAGCACCGCAATCACAATGGCGCGCGGGGAAACCAGCACCGTCCATCCCAGCAGGTTGGTGATGAGGTAAGACGAGCCCACCCCTGTGGCAATGCCGATGACGCCGCCGATCAGGCTGAGCACCACAGCCTCAATCAAGAACTGGCGTTGCACATCCTCTTCCGTGGCGCCGATGGCCATGCGGATGCCGATTTCGCGGGTGCGCTCGGTGACGGAGACCAGCATGATGTTCATGATGCCGATCCCGCCCACCAGCAGCGAGACGCTGGCGATGGAGCCCAAGAGGAGCGTCATGACGCGGCCCGCCTGGTCGGCGAGGTCGGCCATGTCCGCGAGGTTGCGCACGAAGAAGTCGTCATCCTGCCCGGGGCGGATGCGGTGGCGGTCGCGCAGCAACTCCTCAATCTGCTGCTTGGCCGCGTAGCTGGCCTGGCGCGAAACCGCCGAGACGGAGATGAAGCGCAGCCAGTCCTGCCCCGTAAGCTTTTTCTGCAACGTGGTGATGGGGACGATGACGGTGTCGTCCTGGTCGTCGCCCATGGCGGCAGACTGGCCCTTTTCCGCGAGAACTCCTACCACCTTGAAGGGCAGGTTGCTGATGCGGACGGTCTGGCCGACGGCGTCGGTGGCGCCGAAGAGGTTCTTGCGCACGGTTTCGCCGATGACGGCCACGTTGGCCGCCGACTGCACGTCTTCCTGGGTGAATGCCGTGCCCATCTGAAAGCGCCAGTTGCGGATGTCGAAATACTGGGGCTCGGTGCCGGTGACGCGCGTGGCCCAGTTGTCGCTGCCGAAGACGATTTGCGCCGCAGTGTTGGCGCCGGGGGCCGCGCCGGCCACGGCCGGGCACTCGCGCAGGATGGCGGTCATGTCGTCGTAGACCAGCGACTTGGTCTGTCCCCAGCCCATGCGCAAGCCGCTGCGATTCACGGTGCCCGAGCCCACAAACAGCATGTTGGAGCCCATGGCCGCGATCTGCTGCTGCACTTCCTGCTGGGCGCCCTGACCCAGGCCCACCATGGCGATGACCGCCCCCACGCCGATGATGATGCCCAGCATGGTCAGGCTGGAGCGCATCTTGTTGCGCGCCAGCGCCCGCACCGCAATCCGAATAATGGCCATCAAGTTCATGCCGTTGCCCTCCTCAAACGCATTGCAAAACCAAACCCTCGCTCAATCCTCCAGCCGCGGCATGGTGCGCAGCACTTCGATGGCCCGCGGTGGGTTGGGATGGGCCTGGTCCTTGCGGATCATGCCGTCGCAGAAGATCACGGAGCGGCGGGCGAATTGTGCGATGTCGTGCTCGTGGGTAACCAGCACGATGGTGAGCCCGCGTTCCTGGTTCAGGCGCTGGAAGATCTCCATGATTTCGACTGCGGTGCGGCTGTCCAGGTTGCCCGTGGGCTCGTCGGCCAGCAGGATGGCGGGGCGGTTGACGAGCGCGCGCGAAATGGCCACGCGTTGCTGCTGCCCGCCGGAAAGCTGCGAGGGATAGTGCCCGGCGCGGTCCGTGAGCCCCACCATTCCCAGGGCCTCCCACGCCCGCGCCTCGCCTTCCGCCTTGCTCACGCGCGCGTACATGGTGGGCAGTTCGGTGTTTTCCAGGGCGGTGGTGCGGGAGAGCAGGTTGAATCCCTGGAAGACAAAGCCGATCTTCTGGTTGCGAATGCCGGCGAGGGCTCGCTTATCGAGCTGGGAAACGTCGGTCCCCTCCAG
>CAYRII010000112.1:0-8703 GCA_964424245.1 uncultured Terriglobales bacterium
ACATGGC
This sequence comes from uncultured Terriglobales bacterium, assembly GCA_964424245.1. GTDB lineage: Bacteria > Acidobacteriota > Terriglobia > Terriglobales > Acidobacteriaceae > CAYRII01. Next base: position 8 of record CAYRII010000112.1, read on the forward strand.
TCGCGGCGAACTCTGCCGAACTGTTGGATCCGGCAGAACAGCAGGAGTGCGACTCCGGCATCGCCGCGCTCCCGCAGTGTGGGGCCATTTCGCGGCAGCAGGCCTGCTCGTCAGCGGAAAGTTCAGCAAACGGTGCTACACATGCCACCACCGTGGCCGGCGTCAGTGCCAGCGCGAGCGCCGCAACGCCAAGTTTGCGCGCCATCCGCATGGCTTTTAGTCTACGCCCGGGCCGGCATGGCTGGCAACTGAATCGTCCCCAAACGCTACGAGCGCCTCGCCGCATCGCCTCGCCGTTGCTCCAATTCGGTGAAGCGGGATTTGCATCTCGGCTCGCCCTGTGTCTGTTATACTCGGCACAATTTTCCAAGCCCACCAGCATGGGGGTGTGGTCGGAAAGGGACCGCCACTGAGACCGGCCCTGCTGTGGAGTAGAGATGTCCTGTCTGGCCGGAAACTGGGATCATGATCGGTACAACCTTCGGTCATTACCGCATTGAACAGAAGCTGGGCGCCGGCGGCATGGGCGTGGTGTACCGCGCGTCGGATACGGAACTGGATCGCGCCGTCGCCATCAAGACCTTGCTGGCCACCGACAGTGCCGATCCCGCCAGCCTGGCACGCTTCCTCCGTGAGGCCAAAGCGGCCTCCCGGCTGCAGCACCCTTCCATCGTGACCATCCATCACTTCGGCGTTGAAGGCGAAATGCGCTACATCGTGATGGAGTACGTGGAAGGCACCACGCTGAAGAAGGTCATCAACGGCAAGCCCATGTCCTTGGAGCAGCTTCTGGAGATCTCCATTCAGGTGGTGGATGGCCTTGCCATGGCGCACGAAAAGGGCGTGATCCATCGCGACATGAAGGCGGAAAACGTGATGGTCACCACGCGCGGCCAGGTTAAGATTCTGGACTTTGGACTGGCCAAGCTGAAGGAAACGGAAGCGCCTTCCGGAGATGCGGAAACCGTCTACAAAACGCAGGCTGGTTTGGTAATCGGTACCGTCAGCCACATGTCGCCCGAACAGGCCATGGGCAAAGAGGTGGATGCTCGCTCTGACATCTTTTCCATGGGTGTGGTCCTCTACGAGATGGCCACCGGGGCCATGCCCTTCGATGCTCCCTCGCCCCAGGCCACGCTCGCCCGCGTGCTCGATTCCGAGCCCACTCCCGTGCTTCGCCTCAATCCCGAGCTGCCGCCCGAATTGGAGCGATTGATTCACCAGTGCCTGAGCAAGAACCGCAACTTCCGCCCCGACGCCAGTGAGCTGCTGGCGCGAATCAAAGCCATGCAGGCGGCCATGATTGCAGGCGTCATGCCTTCCGCGGACATGACGGTCCCGCTGGGCGGCGTGGGAGGGCCCGGATACTTGAGTTCTCTTCCTACGTTTGCGGAATCCGCCGGCCTCTCAGCCGGGGACTATCGTCCGCCCTCCGGCGCGGGCTATGGGCCAGGTTCAGCAGGCTACGTGCCCGGCTCCGGCCGTGTGCCCTCTTCTGCGGCTGTGCTGCCTCCTCCGACCTCTTCTACGGGCATGATTTACAAGTCAGTGAAAGCGGCGCGCATTGCCATGTCTCTCCTGCTGCTGACTGTGCCCTTGGCCTACTTCGCCTATTTCGTCATTGGCGGAGGTCTCGTGAAACAACAGGCGGTGGAGGGCACATGGGTTATGGGCTACATTCGCGCCGTGGTGGTGCCCGTCATGCAGCTCATGGACAGGTTTTTCGCTTTCCGTATGGTGGTGAATGGATGGAACTTCATGGTGCTGGGCTTGGGAATCGCGGCCCTCGTGCTGCGCTACCTGATGTTGCTCCCCATGGCAACCGTGGAGCACAAGCTCAAGATTCGCCTGGACCAGGGCCAGCTTCCCACGCGTCGGCCCTCCCGCGTGCAGCGCGTTTAGGCAGGCGGTGATTTTGTCCTTGGTTTTGTCCCGTCACCGCGGCCGGCGGAACACCGCGAAGCTGTGAATCAGGGTTTAGCGCCAATCGCCTGCGTCGTCCTTCAGTCCGCGCTGAAGCAGGAATGATTCCGATGCCCCAGGAAAAATCCCCGCAATCGGCAACCACGCCCACCAGCCGCCACCCATCTCCTGCGGCCCGTTCGGCCAGCAGGTTCAGTGACGACGACCTGCACCTTTTTAACGAAGGCACGCATTTTCGTCTATACGAAAAGTTGGGCGCGCACGTCGGTTCTGCGGGTGGCGTACAAGGCGCGTTTTTTTCCGTTTGGGCGCCCAATGCGGAACAGGTGTTTGTCCTCGGTGACTTCAACGGCTGGAACCGCACCTCCCACCCTCTGCAATCTCGAGCATCGTCCGGCATTTGGGAATGTTTTCTTCCGGGCATGGGCAAAGGCGAGGTCTACAAATACTTCGTCGTCTCCCGCTACCACGGCCATCGCGTCGAAAAGGCGGACCCGTTTGCCCTGCACGCGGAAACACCGCCCCGCACCGGCTCGATTATCTGGGACCTGGATTATGAATGGGACGATCAGGCGTGGATGCAGGGCCGCCACAGCCGGAACTCCCTGCGCAGTCCTGTTTCCATTTACGAGATGCACCTCGGCTCCTGGATGCGCCTGCCCGAGGAGGGCGATCGCTTCCTCAGCTATCGCGAGCTGGCGCCGCGCCTGGCAGACTATCTCTCGCGCCTGGGCTTTACCCACGTCGAATTTCTGCCCGTGATGGAGCACCCCTTCTACGGCTCCTGGGGGTACCAGGTCACAGGCTACTTTGCTCCCACCAGCCGCTACGGTACGCCGCAGGACTTCATGTACCTGGTGGACTACCTGCACCAGCGCGGCATCGGCGTCATCCTGGACTGGGTTCCTTCGCATTTCCCCAACGACGAGCATGGCCTGGCGTACTTCGATGGCACTCATCTGTTTGAGCATGCCGATCCGCGCCAGGGCTTCCATCCCGACTGGTCGAGCCTTATTTTCAATTACGATCGCCACGAAGTGCGCAGCTTCCTGATGAGCAGCGCGTTCCTGTGGCTCGATCGTTACCACGCCGACGGGCTGCGCGTGGACGCCGTTGCGTCCATGCTCTACCTTGACTATTCGCGCAAGCAGGGCGAGTGGATACCCAACCAGTTCGGCGGCCGGGAAAACTTGGGGGCCATTCATTTCCTGCAACGCTTCAATCAGGACATCTACCAGGTGCATCCTGACGTGCAGACCATCGCCGAGGAATCCACTTCCTGGCCCATGGTTTCACGTCCCGTCTATCTCGGCGGGCTGGGCTTCGGCCTCAAGTGGGACATGGGTTGGATGCACGATACCCTGCAGTACTTCTCTCGCGACCCCGTGCACCGCAAGTTCCACCATCACAACCTCACCTTCCGCATGCTCTATGCCTTTACAGAGAACTTCGCCTTGCCCTTGTCCCACGACGAAGTTGTCCACGGAAAAGGCTCGTTGCTCAACAAGATGCCCGGCGACGGCTGGCAAAAGTTCGCCCACCTCCGCCTGCTTTTCGCGTACATGTTCGCGCAGCCGGGCAAGAAGCTCCTGTTCATGGGCGGAGAATTCGGCCAGTGGCGGGAATGGAATCACGACCTCAGCCTGGACTGGCACCTGGCGCAGTACGATCGCCATCAGGGCGTGCAGAATCTGGTGGCGGACTTGAATCAGCTTTACCGGTGCGAGCCCGCACTCCACGAGATGGACTGCGACCCGTTTGGGTTTGAGTGGATCGATGCCGACGACTCCGAGCAGTCGGTGCTGTCCTTCCTGCGTAAGGGGCACACCGGTGGCGACCTGGTTCTTGTGGTCTTTAACCTCACTCCCGTCCCGCGGACTCACTATCGCGTGGGCGTACCTCGCGCCGGCTTCTGGAGAGAAGTCTGCAACAGCGACGCCGTTTCCTACGGCGGCAGCGGCTGGGGCAATTGGGGCGGCGCCGAAGCCAATCAAGAGCCCTGCCATGGGCGCCCCTATTCGCTGAGTCTCAGCCTTCCCCCGCTGGGCGCTGTGTTTTTGCGCTCCGAAGGCGGATAAGACCGAAGCGTCCCTGTAGCCTGCGCGCTCGTCCTCAATGCCGGCATCGCACCTTGTTTTGCTCGCATGTTCTGTTTAGGATTCTGTGATTCGCTCCATGCACGGGAGGTAGGTCGATGGCATCGATTGCACTCACCGTCAACGGCAGGGAACAGAGAGTAGACGTTCCGCCCAATACGCCCTTGCTTTGGGTCTTGCGCGACACGCTGGATCTCACCGGCACCAAATTCGGTTGCGGCGCCGGCTTGTGCGGCGCCTGCACGGTGCACGTCGACGGCAATCCTGTTCGCTCCTGTTCCACCAGTGTTTCCGCGGTTGCGGGCAAGAAGGTGACCACCATCGAGGGCCTCTCTCCCGACCGCAGCCATCCTCTGCAGAAGGCGTGGATGGAAGAGGAAGTGCCCCAGTGCGGTTACTGCCAACCGGGGCAGATCATGGCCGCCGCCGCCCTGCTGGCCCGCTCTGCAACGCCTTCAGACGCCGAAATCGACTCCGCCATGAGCGGCAACATCTGTCGCTGCGGCACCTACCAGCGCATTCGCCGCGCCATTCACCGCGCCGCCGGCGGAGGTGCCCGATGAGCCCCATCACGCGCCGCGATTTCATCGTGGCTGGCGCCGCCGCCGGCGCTGGCCTGGTTCTTGGCATCTACGTGCCCAAGGGAACGCGGACCGCTCGCCCATTCGCGCCCAACGCATGGCTCAAGGTCACACCCGACAACCTGGTCACCCTGGTGGTCTCAAAGTCGGAGATGGGACAGGGGGTGCGCACCAGCCTGGCCATGATCGTGGCGGAAGAGCTGGAAGCCGACTGGACCGCTGTGCGCGTCGAGCAGGCGCCATCCAACGCTGCGCTCTATGGCGACCAGGGCACCGGCGGCAGCGAAAGCGTCAAGTCCATGTGGAGCACCTTGCGGCGGGCCGGCGCCACAGGCCGCGCCATGCTGATTGCCGCTGCTGCCGAGCGTTGGGGCGTCCTTCCGTCCACCTGTCGTGCGGAGAAAGGAACGGTTGTCCATGAAAGCTCGGGCCGCCGCCTGACCTTTGGCCAACTGGCCGACGCTGCCGCGCGACTTCCGGTTCCCGCTGGCGCTCCGCTCAAGGACCCCAAGGACTTTCGCCTCGTCGGAACCCGCATCAAGCGCGTGGATACGCCCCCCAAGGTGGAAGGTGCGGCCATCTTCGGCATCGACTTCAGCCTTCCCGGCATGCTCTTCGCTGCCGTGGCCCGTCCGCGCGTACTCGGCGGCAAGGTGCGCAGCTTCGAGGACAAGGAATCCAGGGCTATTCCCGGCGTTCGCCGCATCCTCCAGCTTCCTACCGGAGTCGCCGTCGTCGCCGAAAGCGTCTGGGCGGCCCTCGAGGGACGCCGCTTGCTGGAGGTGGTGTGGGACGAAGGTGCGAACGCCGCCTTGAACAGCGCCGCCATTCGCAGCCTGTTCGTGGAAAGCGCCGCCAAAGGTGGTCATACCTGGCGCGATGAAGGAGACCCGGCCGCGGCCCTGCGCGCATCCGCTCGCACCGTGGAAGCTGTGTACGAGGTCCCGTTTCACGCCCACGCCACCATGGAGCCCATGAACTGCACCGCCCACGTGCACGACGGTCGCTGCGAAATCTGGGTCCCCACTCAGGTTCCCAACGACATTCAGGAATCTGTGGGCAAGGCCCTGGGGCTGAGCGCCGATGCGGTGACGGTCAACCTGACTCTGCTCGGCGGGGGCTTCGGCCGTCGCCTGGAGGAAGACTACGCCGTCGAGGCGGCTGAAATCTCCAAGGCGGCCAGCGGGCCCACCAAGACCATATGGACGCGTGAAGAGGACATGTGGCACGACTGGTATCGGCCCGCCAGCTACCACGTGATGCGCGGCGGAGTCGACTCGCAAGGATGGCCGCGCGTCTTCATGCACCACATGGCTGCGCCCTCCATCATCGCCCGCTGGGTGGAAGACATCCCCAAGACCAGTCGCGACCGCGTGGTCATGGGCCAGACCGTGTTTCCCTACAGTGTGCCCAGCGTGCGCCTGGAGTTTTCCCACGTCAGTACGCCGGTTCCGGTGGGCTTCTGGCGCTCGGTGTACGCCTCGCAGGTGGCTTTTGCTCACGAATGTTTTCTCGATGAGCTGGCCGCTGCCGGCCGCAAGGACCCGTTGGAGCTGCGCCGCCGCCTGCTCGCCGCCGATCGCGATGTCGTTTCCGGTCGCGCCACTTACAAGACCGCGCGCCTGCGCGCCGTGCTTGAGCTGGCGGCGGAAAAGGCCGGGTGGGGAAAGCCGCTGCCCGCGGGACGCTTCCGCGGCATTGCCTGCTTCCCTTCGTTCGATACTTATGTCGCGCAGGTCGCCGAGGTCTCAGTCGAGGAGGGTGCCGTGCGCGTGCACCGCGCCGTCTGTGCCATCGACTGCGGGCAAGCCGTCAACCCCGACACCATCGAGGCGCAGATGCAGGGCGGCATCGTGTTCGGACTTTCCGCCGCTCTCAAGGGAGCCATCACCGTGGAAAACGGCGGCATTAAGGAAGGCAACTTCGACGAGTATGACGTCATGCGCATGCGCGAGGCGCCCGAGGTCGAAGTCCACATCGTGCCCAGCACGGAGGCGCCCAGTGGTGCCGGCGAGCCGGGCGTGCCGCCCATTGCTCCCGCGGTAGCCAATGCCCTCTTCGCCGCCACCGGCCGGCGCTTGCGCACCCTGCCCATCCGGCTGTAGCTCCGGTCGCGTAAGATGCCTGGGAAAGAAGGGCGTGCGCTCTTTCCGCGCCGGAGTCTGGGATGGACTTACACCTGCTCGAAGGGCAACCCCACCGCCGCTACAACCCGTTGCTGCGCGAATGGGTGCTGGTACCCATCCTCGAGCCTCCACGCTCCGCTCCTCTGCGGCGGAGCAAAGCGGGCGCTGCTGCTCGTCCCATCTATGACCCGCAGTGCAACTTGTGTCCCGGCAATGCTCGCGCAGACGGCGCTTCCGTTCCGCAATACGATGCCGCGTTCGTTCTCCAGGACGACCGTCCGGCGCTCGTCCCGGATCCGCGCGACGTCCATATTGACGAGAGCGGCCTGATCCTCACGCGCTCCGAGGCGGGCATCTGTCGCACCGTCTGCCACTCGCCGCGCCATGACCTTGAATTCTCCACCATGGAAATCTCGGACCTGCGCCGTTTGGTGCGCCTCTGGGCGGAGCAAGTCGCCGAGTTGGGCGGGTTGCCTGGGATGCGCTATGTGCAGATTTTCGGCGATGGCGGCGAGGCCGGGAACTGCGGAAGTTCGCATCCCCACACGCACGTTTGGGCTTCCGCGAGCGTGCCCGCCGTTCCCTCCCGGGAGCACGCCGCGCTTACCGGCTACTTCGATGCCCGCCACACCTGCCTGCTGTGCGATTACCTGGCGCTGGAACAGGTTTACCGCGAACGGTTTGTCTGCGAAAACCAGCAGTTCACCGCCCTGGTACCTTTTTGGGCGGCCAGCCCTTTTGAAGTACTGCTTCTGAGCCGCAATCATCTTGGGGGTTTCGAGCAGGTCTCCGCCGACCAACTCGACGCCCTGGCCGACGTTCTCAGCAGCCTCGCCCTTCGGTACGACAAGCTATTCGATGGTCCCGTACCGCTCTCTATGGGATTTCACCAGCAGCCCACGGATGGCGCCGCCCACCCCGAGTCGCACCTCCACGCGCACTTCTACCCGCATCCGGAGATTGCAGAGGAACACCGCTTACCGGGAGGCTACCCATGGCTCGGCGCTCCGCTCTCCAGGATCACCCCTGAGTTCGCGGCCTCCCGCCTGCGCATGATGCCGGCCCCGGACGGTTCCGCGGCTGCCGACTAGCGGCTCGCCCAATCTTCAAACCGCGCAGCGCCGTCTGGCCCTTGCGGGAGAAGTCAATTGATTCGCTCAGGATGCGCGTAGCTTCCTGCGGTGCGTGAAAGCCGGTGGCAAGCCTGCGCAACGTACAGCCTGGCAGAACTTACTCGGCGCCGAGAAGAGTCAACCAGCGCCGCCAGCCATCTTCGCGCGCCTTGCGGTTGGCCTCCGTGCCGTTCGGGTCTTCTCCGGAGCGCATGAAGCCGTGCCCTGCGCCCGCGTAGGTCACCGCCTCGAAGCGTTTGCCCGCGGCCTTCATCGCCTCTTCCGTCTTCGCCAGGGTGGCGTTCACCCGCGCATCGTTTTCCCCGTAGAAGCCATAAACCGGTGCCCGGATGGCGGCGATCTCCTCCGGCCCTGTGCCGTAGAACACAAACGCCGCCGCCAGATCGGCGCGGTTGGTGGCAAAACGGAAGCTCTGCATTCCTCCCCAGCAGAACCCGGCCACGGCCACCTTACCGTCCGCCGCAGGCAGCTGGCGCACGTAGTCCGCCACCGCGTTCAGGTCGGCGGTGACTTCATCCGGATCCAGCGCCCGAAGGGCTTCCAGCGCCGCATTGCTGTCGGCAAAATCGCTGGTCTTGCCTCCGTTGGGCGCCTTGCCGGAAAGCAGGTCGGGCGCAATGGCGATGTATCCCGCCTCCGCCAGCTGATCGGCCACGCTGCGCACCCAGTCCGTCAGGCCGCGGTTTTCGTGGATCACCATCACCGCCCGCGCCTTCTGCTTCACTTCGGGATACACCACGAACGCGTGCACCACGCGGTCGCCGTGCTTCACCGCCACCCACTCCTGGTGCCGCGGCGACTTCTCCAGCCTCTGCTGCGCCCACTCCTGCCCGAACA
>CAYRII010000113.1:0-8480 GCA_964424245.1 uncultured Terriglobales bacterium
ACCTGCTCCACGGGCAGCGCCCCGCGCTCCACCCGGTGCCCCAGCGTCTCTCCTTCCACGAACTCCATCACCAGGAAATCAATGCCCTCCTGGCGCCCTACGTCATAGAGCGTGCAGATGTGCGGATGATTCAGCGAGGAAATCGCCTTGGCCTCGCGCTCGAAGCGCTGCCTCAGGTCGGAATTCGAGGAAAGATGCGAGGGCAGCACCTTGATGGCTACGTCACGCCCCAGGCGCGTGTCCCGCGCGCGGTACACTTCTCCCATCCCCCCAGCGCCCGCCGCCGCCACGATCTCATACGGCCCGAGTTTGGTGCCCGCAGTTAGTGCCATGCGTGGCGCATTATAACTTCCCTGCGCGTTTCAGACGCTGCGCCGAGTATTCCTCTTTCCCGCGGGTTTCTTTTCCGGGGTGTTTGCGCTAGTCTGCCGCGCGCATGGATATGGATACGGCCAGCATCGCGCGCCTGCTGCTTCCCTTCTCGCCCGGGCTCGACGAGAAGCAGCTTCATGATATATCGACATATGTCGATATATTGCAGCGCTGGAATCAGAAGATCAACCTCACCGCCGTGCGCGACCCGGAAACCATCATCACCCGCCACTTTGGCGAGTCACTTTTCGCGGCGCGGCAATTGCTCGGCGAAGGTCCGGAAACCGTTTCGTTGGTTGATGTCGGCTCCGGCGCCGGATTTCCCGGGCTGCCCATGAAGATCTATGCACCCGCAATCCGCCTGACGCTCGTGGAAGCGCGGCAGAAGAGAGTCGCCTTCTTGCGTGAGGTTGTCCGCGCGCTGGCGCTCCAGGATGTGAACGTCTTCGCCGCACCCGCCCAGGACCTGGACACGCCCGCGGACGTTGTCTGCCTGCGTGCCGTGGAAAAGTTCGCTCGCGTGCTCCCTGTTGCCGCCGGCTTGGTTGCCCCCTCCGGCCGCCTGGCTTTGCTGATCGGCTCGTCCCAGACCGAGCAAGTGCACGCAGTACTTCCCCGCTTTTCGTGGTCCGCACCCATTCCCATCCCCGCATCGCACTCGCGCGTTCTTCTGGTTGGGATTAGGAATCACCCCTGATACGCACCAAGGTCGTTACCTGGTGGAACGAAACGGCCGAAAAATCACCAAATCCTCTGCCCATGATGAACAATGTTTGTGCTTCTAACGCCGCAAGTGGGAAATCGCCCGCAGGCGAACCAAGTTAGTAAATAACCGGTACCATCCGAGCAGTCGATTCCATTCATGAACCAGATAAATTACGAATCAAACCATATAAAAGTGGGATAAATACCAAGAAAACAAGCTATCATATGAACAACTTTGGCTTTTTCTGTGTACTCGTGGGCGAATGACCGGTAGGGAACCATTTTGGTAACTATCCAGGCGGATGTTCCACATGGAACATTCGCGTATCTACCGGACCTGGAAATCTGTTCCACGTGGAACAATTCCGCCAATCTGGGACGGCGCCATCCCCGCGGGGCCCTTAGTCCGGCAGCGGTAACTGCACCATTATGCGGCATTGCGCGCCCTGAACTGGGGGCGTAAGCTTGACCCAATCGAACCTCTGGCGGTTCGGCGAAAAAAGAATGGGACGCGTAATCGCGGTCGCCAATCAGAAGGGAGGCGTGGGCAAAACCACCACTGCCATCAATTTGGCCGCCTCCCTGGCTGCCGCCGAAGTTCCAACTCTTCTCGTAGATTGCGATCCGCAATCCAATTCCACCAGCGGCCTGGGCCTGCCGCGCGATCCGGACCGCATCAGCACCTATCACCTGGTAATCGGAGAAGCCTCTGCTGAACAGGCCGTCCTGCCCACTGAGCTTGAAGGCCTCTTCATCATTCCTTCGCACAAGAATCTGATCGGCGCCAACATCGAGCTGGTGAGCGCGGAAAACAGGGAGTTTCGCTTGCGCGACGCCCTGGCCCCTCTGCGCGAGCGTTTCGCATTCATGGTTCTGGACTGCCCGCCGGCGCTGGATCTGTTGACCCTCAACGCGCTGGTGGCGGCGGATTCCATCTTGATCCCCATGCAGGCCGAGTACTTTGCGCTCGAAGGCGTAAGCGAGCTATTGGGCACGGTGGAACGCATCCGCAGCGGCCTGAACCCCGGTCTGGAAGTCGAAGGCGTGGTGCTCACCATGTTTGACGAGCGCACCAATCTGGCGCAACAAGTGGCGGCAGAGCTCAAGGAATTCTTCGCTGAAAAGCTCTTTGCCACCGCCATCCCGCGCAACATACGACTGGCGGAAGCTCCCAGCCACGGCCAGCCCGCTTTGCTTTACGACATTCGCTCGCGAGGCGCTGAAAGCTACATCCGCCTGGCAAAGGAAGTGATGTCGCGAGCGAAGGCGCGCAGATCGTCCGCGCAGTCCGCCAGCGAAGTTTCGAGCAGTACGGATCAGGTTCAAGAACAGGAAGAGACAGCAAGGATGGAAGCCCATGATTAACGACAAGCGCAAAGCGCTGGGACGCGGCCTGGACGCGTTGCTGCCGGCGTCGCAGGGAGTCTCGCTGGCCACGGTGGCGATGCGGGCCAAGTCATCCGGATCAGGCGCGGGCCCGGCGGAGATTCCGGTGGACCAGATTGACCGTGCCTTCTACCAGCCCCGCGGCGAGATGGACCAGCAGGCGCTGAAGGAGCTGGCCTCCTCCATTCGCCGCACGGGAGTGATTCAGCCGGTTCTGCTGCGCCCCGGCAACGCCGAGCGCTACGAGCTGATCGCCGGCGAGCGGCGCTGGCTGGCGGCGCGGCTGGCAGGGAAGACCACCGTGCCCGCGATTGTGCACGACGTTTCCAACGAGCAGGCCATGCAGATGACCATCGTGGAAAACCTGCAGCGCGAAGACCTGAACCCCATGGAGCAGGCGCGCGCCTTTGACCGGCTGGGTCGGGAGTTCGCCCTGACGCAGGAACAGATCGCAGAGCGCACGGGCAAAGAGCGGCCCACGGTCGCCAATTTCTTGCGCCTGCTGCGCCTGCCGCGCGTAGTCCAGGAGCACGTGGAGCAGGGAAGACTCTCCTTCGGTCACGCCAAGGTGCTGCTCACGTTCGACCATGCCGAGGAAATGGAGAAGACAGCGCAGGTCGTCCTCACGAAAGCGCTCTCCGTGCGCCAGACGGAAGCGCTGGTCTACAGGATGAAGGCTCCGGAGAAGAAAGTCGCGACGGCGCGCCAGGTGGATCCCAACGTACGCGCGGCCGAGGAAGACCTGGAGCGCCGGCTGGGCACACAGGTGGAGATCCGGGACCACAAGGGAAAAGGGAAGATCATCATCCGCTACGCTTCGCTGGAAGAGTTTGACCGCGTTCTGGAAGCGCTGGGCGCAGGCGGCGCCTAGGAAATACATAGATGGACATGGATATGTTTTCGGCGCGTTCTTGCTCTCGGATCGGTGACACTTGGGGTGCGGCTAGGCGCGGCCGCGCATCTTGGCCAGCCACCAGCGCAGGCCGACGAACAGGAAGCGCGGGTCCTTGAAGAACTCCGGCGGCTTGCCCTCGAAGGCATGACCCACGAACTGCAGGATCCAACCCACGACAAACAGGCCGAGCGGCACCATCCAGAAACCGGGCACAAAGAAGGCCACGAGCGCCAGGATTCCCGAGAGCACGATCATGGGGATGCCGAAGGTGTGGCACAGCCGGTTGACGGGATGGGTGTGGCTGGTGCCGTATTGCGCAATCCACTCTTCGGAGGTGCGGTTGCCCATCATGGCGTCGCTCCTGGCCCGGGATTGTACCTCTGATCGCGCCGCGATAACAGCCGAGACGACCGCCGCGCGCGCTGCTATAATCACGGGCCTTTTCGGAAACGCGACGAAGTAGTTTTCCGTGCTGAAATCTACGATCTGTGGAGAAGAAAATGAGGGCATGTACGGCGGTTCGCTGCAGCCTTGCGCTGCTGGTGGCAGGCTTGCTGGGCACAACCTGGGCGCACGAGCAGATCAAGCTGGCGCCTCCACGGACGCTGGTGCGGCCGGCGCGCGTGCTGGACGTGCGCACAGGCAAGATGCTGGCCAACTACGTCATCGTGGTGGATGGCGACCGCATCGAGAAAGTCTCGCCTTCTTCCGAAGTCCATGCCCTGCCGGGATGGACGGTACTCGATCTGCCCGACGCCACCGTGCTGCCCGGGCTGATGGACGTGCACACGCACATCACCGGTGATCCCTACCACTTCGGCTACGCAGAGCTGGGGATTTCCGTGCCGCGCGAGGCGCTGAACGGGGCCAAGAACGCCAGGACAACGCTCGAGGCGGGCTTTACCACCATCCGCAATCTGGGCGCGCATGCTTTCACCGATGTGGCGCTGCGCGATGCCATCGCCGAGGGCGACCTGCCCGGCCCGCGCATCGTCGCCGGCGGGCCTTCCATGGGCATCACCGGCGGGCACTGCGACCAGAACCTGCTGCCCTACGAGTATCACTACACGGCTGAGGGCGTGGCCGACGGCGTGGACGGCGTGCAGAAGAAGGTGCGCGAGCTGATCAAGTACGGCGCCGACGTGATCAAAGTTTGCGCCACGGGCGGCGTGCTCTCCAAGGGCACCGACCCGCAGGCCTCGCAGTACACCCGCGAGGAGCTGCGCGCCATCGTGAGCGAGGCGCACCGCCTGGGACGCAGAGTGGCGGCGCACGCCCACGGCGCCGAGGGCATCCGCTGGGCCTCGGAAGCGGGCGCGGACTCCATCGAGCACGGCAGCTACATCGACGACGCCGCCATCGCCATGATGAAAGAAAAGGGCACCTACCTGGTGCCGAACTACTACCTCGGCGACTGGTTTCTGGAAAACGCCGAGCGCCTGCGCGTGCCCGAGTTCTACCTGCACAAGGCGCGCGCGGTGCTGCCCATCTCGCGGCGCAACGTGGCGCGCGCCATCGCCGCCGGAGTCAAGATCGCTTTCGGCACCGACGCCGCCGTGTATCCCCACGGGCTGAACGCCAGGGACTTTGCCGGGTACGTCAAAATGGGACTCACGCCGCTCGCCGCCATCCAGAGCGCCACCGTAAACGCCGCCGATCTTCTCGGCTGGAGCGACCGCGCCGGGGCGGTGGAGGCGGGGAAGTGGGCCGACCTCATCGCCGTCGAAGGCGACCCGCTGGCCGACATTACCCGGCTGGAGAAAGTGAAGTTCGTGATGAAGGGCGGCGTGGTGTTCAAGAACGAGTACAGCCGGAAGTAGCTTCCTCCGCAACAAAAGCAAAGGCCGGCTCAGCGAGCCGGCCTTCTTCCAGGGTTGCGAAAACCTGTTACTTCTTGGGAGCGATCGAATCCTTGACGGCCTTGGCCAGGTAGAACTTGGCGGTGGTCTTGGCCGGGATCTTGATGGCCTCTCCGGTTTGCGGGTTGCGGCCCATGCGCGCCTTGCGCTGAACCTTCTTCAAGCGGCCCAGTCCGGGCAGCACGAATACGCCGATCTTCCTGGTTTCCTTAACGGCGGTGTCGGCCAGAGCATCCAGGAAAGCGGCTGCGGTCTTGTTGCTGGTTTCGAGCTTCTCGGCCATGTGGCGGACGAGTTGATTCTTGGTCATTCCTGCCATGAATCCTCCTTCGGTCGGTGTGGGATTTCTATTATGGCTTCCCACTGGGAGCTTATCTTATACCAACGCTCCAAAGAAAAGAAGCGTTTGGGCCGCTTTTTATGCGGGTTTGAGAGCCTGTGCGGATTGCACCGGAATCGAGGCAGGAGTCGCGACTCCAACCGCGCGATTACAATGGGCGCGGAACCCGAGGATCCCGGCCTTGAGCTGCGCCCTTTGCGAGACGCGAAAAGAACGCCGCTTCTGTCCCGCGGTGCACGGGAAAATTTGCCCCGTCTGCTGTGGCACCGAGCGCGAGGTCACGCTGGACTGTCCCAGCGACTGTCCCTACCTGCAGCTGGCGCGCGCGCGGGAGAAGCCACGGCCGCTGGTGGACATGAATCCGGAAGCGGTCTTTTCCACGGTCACGGTGCGCGACCAGCTCATCTACGAGCGCGAGCCGCTGCTGGTGGGCCTGAGCTACGCCGTGGCCAAGTGCGCGCGCGCCGACCGCTCGCTCAACGACCGCGACGCCATCAGCGCGCTCACCGCGCTGGCGCGCCGCTATCAGACCCTGGTGGGTTCCGGCCTCCGCCTGAACGCCGCCACGCCCGTGGGCGCGCAACAGGCCACAGTGGCCGAACTGGAGAAAATGATCGCCGAGTACCAGGAGATGGAAGGCAAGCACCTGGGCTACGCCACGCTGCGTGATTCGGAGACGCTCGAGGCTCTGGTGTTCCTGGTGCGCATGGCCCATGCGCGTACCTCGGGACGGCCCAAGGCGCGCGGATTTCTGGATTTTCTGTTCCGGCAGTTTCCCGCCAAGCAGGGGGAAGTGGTTTCCGCCGAGGACGCCAAAGGCAGCATCGTCATTCCGTAAGCGAATCGCCGGCTCACACCCGTCCAGGGCACTGCAACTACGCAAGCTTGCGCACCGCGGCTCCGCCCGCGGGCAGCGCATCGCGCAGCTCGCGCACCGTGCGACCCAGCCGGGGGTGGCGTGCCTCGGGCGCGATTTCGGCCAAGGGCTCGAGCACGAAGCGGCGCTCGTGCATGGCGGGATGGGGGATGGTGAGCTCCGCGGTGGAGACGGTGGAGTTGGCAAACAGGATGATGTCAATGTCGATGGTGCGCGGACCCTTGGGTTCCAGCCGTCGGCGGCCGAGCGCTTGCTCGATGGCCAGCAGCCGCGAAAGCAATTGGCGCGGCATCAGCTCGGTTTCCAGCGCTGCGGCGCAGTTCAGAAACCACTCCGGGCGCGCCGTTCCCACGGGCTCGGTCTCATAGAACGAGGAGACCGCCAAAACCGTGCCCACTTCCGCCAGCCGCTCCACGGCTGATTCGAGCGCGGCGCGCCGAGCGCCTACGTTTGAGCCCAGGGAGAGATAAACGGTCTTCTTCACCGGGGCCATGGTAACGCAGCAGCGTTCCGGGAGGCGCCCTGGCGCCCAGAAATACCGGCCGCCTGCTTCTTTTTTTCGCTTTGCGCATCTAGATAAGGACAGGCTGCTCGCTGGCTCGGAGAACGTGTGTGAATGAACTTGCCGTGAAAGTGTCGCAGTACGGGCTGCCCTTCGTCTTCCTGAACGTGCTGCTGGAACAACTGGGACTGCCCATTCCGGCCTTCCCCACGCTGATGGTGACCGGGGCGCTGGTGGCTGCGGGAGCCATCTCCGGTCCGGCGCTATTGGCCGTGGCCGTGGCGGGCTCGCTGCTGGCCGATTTCGCCTGGTACCTGCTGGGCCGGCGGCACGGGCATCGCGTGCTGAGCACGCTCTGCCGCATCTCGCTTTCGCCGGTTTCCTGCGTGCGCCAGACGGAATCGCTCTTTACCCGCTGGGGCACGCGTTCGTTGGTGGCCGCCAAGTTTATTCCCGGCTTCTCCACCGTGGCGCCTCCCGTGGCCGGTGCCACCGGCGTGCGCGCCGGCGCCTTTCTTCTCTACGACGGCATAGGCGCGGCGGTGTGGGCCGGTCTGGCCATCGGCCTTGGCCTAATCTTTCACGACGTCATCGACCTCGTCATTGACCGCCTGACGCGCCTGGGCAGCTGGGCCCTGGTGCTGCTTGCGGCCGGCCTGGCCTTGTTCATTTTTTTCAAGTGGTGGGAGCGCAAGCGTTTCTATCGTGACCTGCGTCTGGCGCGCATCCCGGCAAGCGCCCTGCGCCGCCTGATGGACGGAGGCGAGCGGCCGTTGGTGGTGGACGTGCGCTCTGCGGTTGTGCGGCAGAGCGATCCCCGGCAAATCCCCGGCGCTATTCCTTTTGACATGGATCAAATGGAGCGTGCCGTTCCCGACCTGCCCCGCGATCGCGAAATCATCCTCTACTGCACCTGCCCCAGCGAGGCCTCGGCGGCGCGCGTGGCGCGCTGGCTGATGGACCACGGCTACGCCCGGGTACGCCCGCTTGAGGGCGGACTGGACGCCTGGGTGGAGGCCGGCTTCGAAGTCGAGGGCACGGGGCTGGTGGCCATTCGTCCCGCCGTGGCGCACACGGCGTAACAGGAGAAGCCTGCAAGAAGTGCACCCCGCCCGCTTCCCGGAGCATCTATGATGAACTCGAAGGAGTACCCATGATTCGCAAGACACGCTTCTTTTTGGCTGCGGTTGCGGGACTGGCCCTTACGCTGCCTTCGTGGGCCCAGACTTCCACCTGGAAGATTGATAGCGCGCACTCCAGCGCGCAATTTTCCGTGCGCCACCTGATGATTTCCAACGTGCGCGGCGAGTTCGCCCGCGTGGAAGGAGCACTCCAACTGGACGAGAATGACATCACGCGTTCCAGCGCCGAGGCCACCATCGACGCTAACTCGCTCAACACCCGCGAGGCGCGGCGCGACACCCACCTGAAGAGCGCCGACTTCTTCGACGTGGCCAATCATCCCACCATCCGCTTCCAGTCCCGAAGAAGTCGGCGCTCTTCAGGTGGGTGTCGCACCGCGCCTCGCGGGTGTTGAGCGAGTT
>CAYRII010000114.1:0-1614 GCA_964424245.1 uncultured Terriglobales bacterium
AGCGCGACCAAGGGAATCGAGAACAAGACGCTGTTGCGCATGACTGAAGTTGCCACCGAGGTGCTTGAGGGTGCGGGGGTGCGCGCCCAAATAGGCGCCCTGAGCGGGCCGTCGTTCGCCAAGGAAGTGGCGCGGGGAGACCCCACGGCGGTGGCCGTTGCCTTCCGGGACAGGAACCTGGCCAGCCGGGTGCAGAAAGAGTTCTCCGACGCGATCTTTCGCGTGTACACCAACGACGATGTGGTGGGAGTGGAGCTGGGCGGAGCGCTGAAAAACATTATCGCCATCGCCGCCGGCGTGTGCGATGGCCTGGGGCTGGGGCACAACACCGTGGCGGCGTTGATCACGCGAGGGCTGGCGGAGATTACGCGCCTGGCGGTGGCCTGCGGCGCGCATCGCGAAACCATGTTTGGCCTGGCCGGGATGGGCGACCTGGTTCTGACCTGCACCGGCGGTCTTTCCCGCAATCGAACGGTGGGCCAGGAGCTGGGGCGGGGACGGAACCTCGAGTCCATCATGGCGGACATGCAGGGCGCAGTGGCCGAAGGAGTGCACACGATCCACGCCGCCCTGGGGCTGGCACAGCGTCACCAGGTCGAGATGCCCATCACCGAACAGATGAACGCCGTTCTGCACCAGGGGAAATCGCCCGAGGATGCGATCCGAGAATTGCTTTCACGCCCCGCCGGCGAAGAATAGCCCTTCCCTCTCTCCCTACCGACAAATCAAAGGTTCGGCCCACGGGTCTGTGCCCGGGAACGTCCGGTGGAGTAAGCAGCGGTTCCCTCGGGATTTTTCGAACCGGGCCTTCCGCCATTCAGGGTACAATGCGCAACGATTTCCCATTTTTGGGGAGCGGCATGCCGATGCAAACGCGGGTTTCCATTCTGTACGTGATCCTGAGCGTGCTCATCCTGGTGAGCGTGGTGCCGCCGCTTTTTTACGGCTCGCTGGTGGCGCGCAGCAACCGGGAACGCCTGGAAACCAACGAAAAACTGCTGCAGAACACCATCACGCGATCGCTGGGCGAGGACATCGCGCAGCGGCAGGCCAACCTGCAAATCATGCTGAGCAACCTCTCTTCAGCCATCCAGGTGGCCACCGGGGCGGACATCGGCACGGAGCAGAAAGTAACCGCTCCGGAGCTGCGGGCGCTGCTGGAGCGCTTTGTCTCTTCCTCCGAAGATCTGGCCTATGCCACGCTGCTGAACTCCCAGGCCAAGGGGATTTCTGCCGGGCGCGTTGTGCCCGATGAATTCATGCAGCGCGAACTGGAGCACGCTTTCACCGCTGCGCACGAGGGCCGGGCCTACACCGGTTCTGCGCTGTCCATGGGGTCAGGCAAGGACAGCAGCACCATGATGCTGGTGAGCACTCCGGTGGAAGCGCAAGGCCGGTTCATCGGCATGGTGGGCGCCGTGGTAAACCTGCGCTACCTGGTCCAGCGATTGAACGACGCCAGCACCGGCGGGCTGAACGCTTTCGTGGTGGACCGCCGTGGACGGTTGGTGGCCAGTGCTGACCCGAAGTACGCCACGGGCCGGGACATGACCCAGATTGAGATCGTGAAGAGCTTCGTGGGGATTTTTTTGGATGGGATGCTGAGAAATTCCG
>CAYRII010000114.1:1624-8474 GCA_964424245.1 uncultured Terriglobales bacterium
GGCGGGCGCGTACGCGTGGCTGAAACCAAGCCCTACACCATTCTGGACAACGGCGAGCCGGTGGAGATGCTGGGAACGTTTACCAGTGTGCCTGCGCTGGAATGGGCCGTGATTGCGCAAAAGCCGCAAAGCGAAGCCTATCGCGACGTACAGGAAATGCAGCGGACGGCCATGCTGCTGGCGCTGGCGGCTATGTTCGGCAGCGTCGTGATCAGCATTTTCGCCGCGCGGCGCATCACCACTCCGTTGCAGGTGCTGACCCAGTCCAGTCGCGCCATTGCGCAGGGAGATTTTTCGCAGCGCGTGCAGCTCAAGAGCCGGACGGAAATCGGCGAGCTGGCGGACACGTTCAACACCATGAGCGGTGATCTGGAACGGCTGGTCGCCGATTTGAAGCGCGCCGCCGAGGAAAACCGGACGCTGTTCCTGAGTTCCATCCAGATGCTGGCCGGAGCCGTGGACGAAAAGGACCCATATACCAAGGGCCACTCGGACCGTGTAACGCGCTACTCGGTGATCCTGGCAACCGAGATGCAGCTTCCGAAGGAGGAAATCGAAAAGCTGCGCATTGCGGCTCTCCTGCATGACGTGGGCAAGATCGGCATCGAAGACCGCATCCTGAAAAAGCCGGGCGCGCTGACGCCGGAAGAGTTCGAGATCATGAAGACTCACACTACCAAGGGCGCCACCATCCTGCGCCCGGTGGAAATGCTGAAGGAAATGATCCCCGGCATTGAGTTGCACCACGAATCTTTGGACGGACGCGGCTACCCGTACGGGCTGAAGGGGGACCAGCTTCCCCTGCTTCCCCGCGTGATTACCGTGGCCGACACGTTTGATGCCATGACGACGAATCGTCCCTACCAGGCGGCCATGGAGCCGGAGTACGTGGTGCGCATCATCAACTCGCTGGCCAACACCAAGTTCGATCCCCGGGTCGTAGCTGCGCTGACGTCCGTGTTCGAGCGCGGGGTGCTGCGCCTGCATCGCGCGGCCACGGTGTCCGCCGAACAGGCTGCCGGCGTGGAGTCATCCGGCGCCGTGGCCGGTGCTGATCGTTGACGAAGTTGTTCGTCGGCCTCTCTTCTGCGTTCCCCGCCATCCGCGAACGGATTCAAGCAGTTGGCTATAATGCGGTGTGGGACCCACCACACCATGATTCAGACCCTTTTCGGCAGTACGGAAAAACCACCCGGCCTGCTCGACCGGATGAAGCAAGCCGTGCAGCGCACGCGGGAGAGCCTGAGCGAGCACATAGATGACGTCGCTTCGCTCCACAAGACAATTGACCGCGCCACGCTGGACGAACTGGAAACTACGTTGCTTGCTGCCGATCTGGGATCCAAGACCACGCAAGTGGTCCTGGACAAGCTGCGGGAGCGCGTGGATCGCAAGCAGATCGGGAACCTGGAAGAGCTAAAGCGTTTGTTGAAAGAAGAGTTGTATTCCATTCTTGCTGCAGTGCATTCTAAATCAGACAGGCCTGCCTTGGGTGCTCCGGAAGTTGTTCTGGTGGTGGGCGTCAACGGGACCGGTAAGACAACTACCATCGGCAAGCTGGCGCACCTGCTCCGCTCCAGTGGGCGGAGCGTACTGCTGTGCGCCGCGGACACGTTTCGTGCCGCGGCCATTGAACAGATCGAGATTTGGAGCCAGCGCACCGGCGCCGACCTCGTGAAGACCAAGCCGGGCGGAGACCCTTCTGCAGCCCTCTACGATGCACTGGAGGCTGCGAAAGCCCGGCAGATTGATTTTGTGATCGTGGACACGGCCGGACGGCTGCACACCAAAACCAACCTCATGGCGGAGCTGGAGAAGATGCGGCGTACAGCGCAACGTCTGGTTCCGGGCGCCCCTCATGAGACTCTGTTGGTAATGGATGCAACCACGGGGCAGAACGGCCTGCAGCAGGCACGCCAGTTTACGCAGTCGGCCGGCGTGACCGGAATCGTACTCGCCAAGCTCGACGGCACGGCCAAGGGAGGCGTCGTGGTGGCGATTGCAGGTGAACTGGGTGTCCCGGTGCGCTATGTGGGCGTGGGCGAGCAGGCCGGCGATCTGCTTCCTTTCGAGCCCAGAGAGTTCGTGGAGTCCTTGTTCGAGTAAAGGGCGACCACAAAAAGCTGCAATACCAACGCGGAGACGCGTCCGCCCATGGCGAACCGGATTGAAGACGAAGTATTCATGCGGCAGACGCTGGAACTGGCGCGTGAAGGGACGGCCCTGACCTCTCCCAACCCCTGCGTGGGTGCCGTGGTTGTGCAGGCGTCGGGCGTGGTCGGCCGGGGTTCACACAGCTACGCCGGAGTGAAGCACGCCGAGATCCTGGCTCTGGAAGAAGCGGGCGACCGGGCGCGCGGAGCGACGCTCTACGTGAACCTGGAACCGTGCCATCACGAGGGCCGCACCGGTCCCTGCGTGGATCGCGTGATCGAGTCTGGAGTGCGGCGCGTGGTCGCCGCCATGCGCGATCCCAACCCGCAGGTTGACGGCCAGTCTTTCGCCAAGCTGCGCGCTGCCGGCGTGGAAGTGGAAGAAGGCGTCAGCGAAGCTGAAGCCCGCCGGTTGAACGAGGCCTTCGCAAAGTACATTCGCACCAAGACTCCCCTGGTGACGTTGAAGGCGGGCATGACTTTGGATGGCAAGATTGCACCTCCGCCCGGAGAAAGCGAAAATCCGTCGGCGCTGGGAGTGGGCGGGGCAACCGGCGGATGGATCACCAGTGAACAGGCCCGCGCGCATGTACAGGAGTTGCGGCACGCCATGGACGCCATCATGGTGGGCGTGGGCACCATCATTGCCGACGATCCGTTGTTGACCGACCGCACGGGGTCCCCACGCCGCCGGCCACTGCTGCGCGTGATTCTGGACTCGCGGTTGCGCCTGTCGCCGGAGTCGCGCGTGGTGAAAACAGCACGGGAGGACGTACTGGTTTTCTGTTCGTTTGCGGAAGAAAAAAAGAAGCGGGAGCTGGAGGCGCGGGGCATTCGCGTGGAGCAGGTAGCGCTGGGAGCAACGGATGGACGGCCCGACCTGCGCCGCATTGTGGCGCGTCTGGGCGAGATGGAAAACATCAGCCTGCTGATTGAAGGCGGGGCGCTGGTGAACTGGACGGCGCTTTCGGCGGGAGTCGTGGACAAGGTGTTTCTTTATTACGCGCCCAAGATCCTGGCCGGCACCGGATCGGTACCCTTTGCCGCTGGCGCCGGTTTCCGCCGCATGAGCGAAGCCGCCCATGTTTCCCTCCTTCGGCTGCACCGCTTTGGAGAGGATTTCGCCGTGGAAGGCTACCTGCGCGATCCCTACGGGAGCTCCTGATGTTTACCGGCCTGATCGAAGAAGTCGGACGCGTGGTGCGCGTAGGACGCGCATCCGGCAAGCGGAGCCGCGCCACGTGGCAATTGGAGGTAGCCGCCTCCCGCTCGGCGCGCGAACTGAAAAAGGGTGACAGCGTTGCCGTCAGCGGTGTTTGCCTGACGGCGGTGGCGGTCACGCGGGAAGGATTTCGCGCCGACCTGGCCGAGGAAACCGTGCGGCGAACCTCTCTCTCCCGACTGCACAAGGGAGCGCTGGTGAACTTGGAACTGCCCACGAAAGCAGATGGCCGGCTCGGCGGACACGTGGTACAGGGACACGTGGACGGCGTGGGCCAGCTGCTGGACCTCCGCAAGGCGATGGGTGGCGAAGACTATTGGCTGCGCGTGGAAGTTCCGGCGGAGCTGGCCCGATACGTAGTTTTCAAGGGATCTATCGCTATCGAGGGCATCAGTTTTACGGTGGCTCGCGTCCAAGGGCGCGAGGTCACCTGCGCCGTTATTCCCCACACTTTCCAGGCCACCAACCTGCCCTCCTTGAAGCCAGGAGAGGCCGTCAACATCGAGGTCGATATCCTGGCCAAGTACGCCGAACGCATGCTGGTGGGAGAAGCGGCTCCTTCCAACATCACGCTCGAGCGGCTGATTCGCGAAGGATTCTGACCTACGCCAGAACGACTCCAAGGGCGGAATGGTCCCAAGAGATCACTCTTAGGCCACCACCAGCTCATCCAACGCCAGGAACTGACGGATGATGGGATCGTCGGATTGCTCCATCTCCGCGGGAGTCCCGAAAAAGTGCGCCCGGGCCTCGTGCAGAAAGACGATGCGGTCCGCCAGCTTGCGCGCCAGCCGCATGTCATGCGTGACCACGATGCTGGTGAGTTTGAGCTGAAACTTTAGCTTCTTGATGAGGTCGCCGAGGAGCTGCGCCATCAGCGGGTCCACCTGGGTGGTGGGCTCGTCGTACAGGATGGCTTCCGGCTGGGCGGCGAGGGCGCGGGCGATGGCCACGGAACGCTTCATGCCCGTGGAGAGGTCGGAAGGCAACAGGTCGCGCATGGGTTGCACACCCACCATTTCCAGCAGACCATCCACAATCTGATAGACCTGCGCCTCCTCCAGGTCCCCGCGCTCGCGCAGAGGGAAAGCAACGTTTTCGCCCACAGTCAGCGAATCGAACAAGGCTCCATTCTGGAAGACCATGGTGACTTTCTTGCGGATGCGCTCCAAGTCGTATTCCTCGTAGTCAGTGATGTCTTCGAAGGCCACGATGACGCGGCCCGAATCCGGCTTGAGAAATCCCATGATGTGGTGCAGCGACACCGACTTGCCCACGCCGCTGCGGCCGATGATGCAAATGGTTTCCGCAGGCTTGACGTCAAAGCTTACCCGGTCGAGGACCCGGTTCGTGCCGAAGGCCTTGCTCACTTCCTTGAATTCGATGTAGGGCTCTCGCTGATCCTTCATTCCCTGGTCTCCGGCATGGCGGCCCGCACTCGTTGCAGGTCCGAAGGCGTGTTCAGATTCTGAAACATTGCCGAGTCGAAAGCAAACCTCAAAAGTTCATCCGCATCGAGAACCCGAACCGTGACCAATGGGAACAACGCGTCAATCTTGTACCTGCCCTGTTCGAGCGCTGCCTGCGCGGTGTCGCGGAAGGGGCGCCGGTACACCGCGCAAAGGGGCTCGAAGCGCCCTCCCACTCGGGGAACGGTGACCACCGCTCCTGAAGCACGAGCCTGCGCTACCAGATGTTCCGCGAATGCAGGTACCACGAAGGGCATGTCCACAGCCAAGATGAAATTCAGGTCGGTGGTCGAAGCAGAGAGCGCCGCATGGATGGCGCCCAGCGGGCCGCAACCTCGATGCACGTCCTCTACGACTGCGCCCAAGGCAGCAAACTTGTCTGCGGGCCCGGCAACATAGACGGCTGCAGTCAAGGAGCGGCACAGCCGCAGTGCCCGCACCAGAAGCGTTTCGCCCTCCAGTTCCACAAGGGCCTTTTCGCTGCCCAAGCGGGAACTTCTGCCTCCGGCCAGGACAAAAGCTGACAGATCCTCCATGGCCTCAGTCCATCACAAAGGCGGCTGGCGGGCAAGCCCGCGCAGACAGTGCTGCGGCCCCATGCTACAATCGCGCACATTTCCCGCCTGATTTGTCTTGGAAGACGTGCGCATGGAACTTCGCCGCAGGCTCGGATACGCGTTGCTTCTGCTGCTGCTTACGATTGCAGCCAGCATCGCCGGATACCGCATTCTGGGCGGGCCGGCCGTTAGCTTTCTGGACGCCCTGTACATGGCTGTGATTACGCTGGCCGGCGTGGGCTACGGCGAATTCGTGGACACCAGCAAGGTGCCCATGCTGCGCATCTTCAATATTGTGGTCGTGGTGATAGGCGTTGCGGTCACCTTGTACGTTTTTTCGGCCGTGACCGCATTCCTGGTCGAGGGAGAAATCACCCACATCTTCCGGAGACGTAAAATGGAAAAAAGGATCAGCGATCTCAAGAGTCACTACATCGTCTGCGGGCTGGGAGACACGGGCCGGCACGCGGTGGAAGAACTGCACAAAGTCGGAACGCCCTTTGTCGTGATTGAACATCAGGCGGAGAACATTCAGCGTTTCCTGGAACACCACGGGGACGACTACCGGCAGATGCTCTACCTGGAAGGAGACGCGACGGACGAGGCCGAACTCGACCGTGCGGGCATAGACCGCGCCAAGGGCCTGATTGCAGCCCTGCCCGTGGAAAAAGACAACCTGGTCATCACCGTGATGGTCCGCCAAAAAAACCCGTCCATCCGCATTGTGGCCCGGTGCACGGACATGCGCTTTTCCGAGCGCATCCTCAAGGCCGGCGCCAATGCAACCGTCTCTCCGGACAGGATCGGAGGCCTGCGGTTGGCCAGCGAAGTGCTGCGCCCGCATGTGGTCGGCTTTCTGGATCTGATGCTCAAGGAGCAATCCCGAACCCTCCGCATCGAAGAAATCGAGACCGGCGCTTCCTCGCCGTGGGTGGGAAAATCGCTGGGAGAACTGAAAATGCGCGAGCGGTTCGGGCTCCTGGTGCTGGCCACGCGCAGCCCTGGAGAGGTACGTTCGTCCTCGTTTCTTCCCAATCCCCCGGACAGTCTTGAGGTGGAAGCCGGTACCATCGTGATCGTGATGGGCGACGTGAGCGAAGTCCGTCGCGCGCGCCAGGAAGCGGAACACGATTCGGCCCAGTTGGAGCCCGTCCGCGGGTGAGCCCGGCCAGAATGCCTAATGGATATGGACGCCCACAATGCGGCCGGCGGCGTCCAGTTCCAGGTTAGCCGCGGCATGCAGCACGGCGTCGCCGCTGAGTCCTGGAACGGCGATGAAAACTCTTGGGCTGACGTAGCTCACTACTCCACCGCCTTCTTCCGCCGACCCGTCCGCGCGCTTGCTCTGGGGTCCGCTCGAGATAAACGAAAGGGCCTGCCCGTTGCGGTACTTTTTGGGGACAACAAAGCTCAAGTCGGCCAGATCACCTGTTTCCGAAACTGAAACCG